>CAUQKD010000001.1:0-40379 GCA_963518365.1 uncultured Lachnoanaerobaculum sp.
GTTTAATTCAAGGAGGAATTAACAATGGCAAAAGCAAAATTTGATAGAACAAAGCCTCATGCTAACATTGGTACAATCGGACACGTAGATCATGGTAAAACAACTCTTACAGCAGCTATCTCTAAGGTTCTTGCAACAAGATTCCCTTCAGAGACAAACAAGATCGTAGACTTCGATAAGATCGATAAGGCTCCTGAGGAGAAGGAAAGAGGTATCACAATCTCAACAGCTCATATTGAGTATGAGACAGCTAAGAGACATTACGCACATGTTGACTGTCCGGGACACGCCGACTATGTAAAGAACATGATCACAGGTGCTGCACAGATGGACGGTGCTATCCTTGTTGTTGCTGCTACTGACGGTGTTATGGCTCAGACAAGAGAGCATATCCTTCTTTCAAGACAGGTAGGTGTTCCATATATCGTTGTATTCATGAACAAGTGTGATATGGTTGACGATGAGGAGCTTCTTGAGCTTGTAGAGATGGAGATCAGAGACCTTCTTAACGAGTATGAGTTCCCTGGCGATGATACACCTATTATTCAGGGTTCAGCTCTTAAGGCTCTTGAGGATCCGATGGGACCTTGGGGTGACAAGATCATGGATCTTATGGATGCTGTTGACAGCTACATTCCTGATCCTGAGAGAGATACAGATAAGCCTTTCCTTATGCCTATCGAGGATGTATTTACAATCACAGGTCGTGGTACAGTTGCTACAGGTAGAGTAGAGAGAGGTACACTTAACCTTAACGATACAGTAGAGATTCTTGGTATCCATGAGGATAAGAAGTCAACTGTTGTTACAGGTATCGAGATGTTCAGAAAGCTTCTTGATCAGGCTCAGGCAGGCGATAACATCGGTGCTCTTCTTAGAGGTGTTCAGAGAACAGAGATCGAAAGAGGACAGGTTCTTGCTAAGCCGGGTTCAGTAACATGCCATAAGAAGTTTACAGCTCAGGTTTACGTTCTTACAAAGGACGAGGGTGGACGTCATACACCTTTCTTCAACAACTATCGTCCACAGTTCTACTTCAGAACAACAGATATCACAGGTGTTTGCAACCTTCCTGCAGGAACAGAGATGTGCATGCCTGGTGATAACGTAGAGATGACAATTGAGCTTATCCATCCTGTTGCTTGTGAGCAGGGTCTTAGATTCGCTATCCGTGAGGGTGGTAGAACAGTAGGTTCAGGTAGAGTTGCATCTATCATCGAGTAATCTTTGATTAAAAAATAAAGGGTATTATATCGGTTATACAGTGATGCGTCTTTTGATGCTAGGTAATCTATAATACCTTCGTATAAAAAAACGGACTCCCAAAGTTGGGGGTCCTGTTTTTATTACTGATTTATTTTACCGTGCAGCCAAATGTTTCCTTTGAACCTTCTGCCGACCATAGGTTCACCTTGCAAATCCTCTTTCTTTATGGCTACACTAAGTTCTATATCACTGCATTCTATCTTAAGTATCAGAAGTTTTTCATTGGTCAGTTCATTTTCTTCTTCTTTAATATCCAAGATATTTCCTACAATACTGTATATATCATTTTCCATACCGTAAGGCATAAACAGTGTATCGACGATACTGTATACATCCTCGGTCTGTATCCTGTCACTGAGAGTGGAATACAGTAATGCTTCATCAGTAGTCAGAGTATCTATAGCATTTTCATCACCGCGCTTGGCGGCTTCTATAAGTAAAGTTCGATCCTGTGACCTTTGCTTTGAACTTTCAATTTCCACCAAGGTCTTTTTTATAGGTAATAGGATCCTGCCGTCCGAGCAAAAGCCGAACAGGTTGACAGATGATATCTTCCTGCCGGTGTTATCAATATAGTCAAGTGGGTTTGAAAGCCTGAATATCAAAGACATTCCAAGTCTGTTGTCATCAAGCATACCTGAGAATACGGAGTCGTCTATATGCTTTTCAACACTGCATTTTGAGGTAGAACTTATAGAAGTGTTTTTTATATGGGGGAAATAGCCCTCTCTTATAAATACACCGAGATTTTCAAGATATCCGTATATACATATCCCCACAGACTCCGAGAGACTTTTACGTATCTCCCAGAGCCTTTCCTTTTCAGTAGTCACACTGATTCTTGTCGAGGCGATATTCTCTCTTTGAATCTTATCAAGCAATTCTTTTACTTCATTTTTTTTCTTGTACATTGAGAAGCCGATGCTTCTAATATAATTTTGCAATTTTATATTCCCTCTTTCCTACGAGATTTACGTATTTCGTTGCGAGTCTCACCGGCAAACCATTCACGCTTCTCACTGTCTGTCTCAGGTATAAGTCTCGGAACTCTGTGAGGCTTGTCATCCTGTAGTGCAACATATACCAGGTATGCGGTATTTACAAGGAATCTTTGTCCTGTAGCCAAATCTTCCACATAGCTGTTTACTCTTACTTCCATAGTTGAGTTGCCTACATGAGTCAGATTTGCAACCAAAACCGCAATATCACCGATATACATAGGCTTTGAAAAATGTATATTGTCAATTGCCACGGTGGAGACAGGCATATTACAATGTCTCTTGGCTGCGATACCTCCTATAAGATCAATCCACGAAAGCAGGTCGCCGCCGAAAAGTCTGCCTGAAGCGTTTAAGTATCTGGCGCTGACCTGATAGGTCTGCTCACATCTTGAATCACTTACTCTCTTTACAGTATCTCCGTTTTGAATACAGTCATTCCAAGGAGTTTCATTCTTTATCATATTATCTGTAATATTTTCCATAAATATCCTCGTATTCTTTATTTTATTTCTTTTTTCTACGATTGCCTCTATCACAGGAACCATAAATATAGCGACTATACCGCCTGCAAATCCGTTATTGTAAAGGTTCAGACCTTTGTATACAATACCTACATTAAGTGCCACGGATGAATGTAAGAACCCGGCTATAAGTCCTGCCAGTACGCCGAACTCACCTGCAATAGGCGCTAAAGTGGTGGATAATAAAAGCGTAAGTATAGGTGCAGGATCATTAAGATGCCATTGCTTCATAAAGGCGGAGATACATACTCCGACCATTACCGGAAGTATATTTCGCATATGCTTGCCGGCAGGAGAAAAGCCTACTATTGTAAATATCGATCCGATGGTCGGTCCGTTTAAGTCACCTTTTGCAGCCAGTACAAAAGCTGTAGCTATTATACCGTTTATTGACATATTAAAGATATATACGGCATCCGAATAATTGTGCTTATATGTACCGTGTACTCCGGTTTCACGAAGCAGCCTTATATATTCCGGAAAAAGCTCTTTACCGTCAAGTATAAGAGCAACCACAACCATATAGCCGAACAGCACAAACAGTGTAACGGCAAATAATACGGTATGTGAACTGTCCCAAATAAGTCTGGTCTCTATATCTACACCGAATGATTTGAATATGGATACCAGTACTGTAGCTATAATACCTGATGAAAACCCTACATTGTAAAGAGAATAGCCCTTGTGAGCGGATTTTACATGAAGTGATATTGGAAGAAGTACATATCCTATGATAAGTCCGGTAGCTGTTGCAAGCAGCAGCTGCCAAACTGTACTTTTATGCCCTATTTGCATTACAAGTGTAATGGCAGGTGAGAGGCTGGTACCGTACAGACCGTAGTAGATATATTTCTTCAGTGAATATCCGTGCAGTCTGGCATAGACAAAGAAGCCGATAAGTATAAGCCATATATTAACTACATTCTTTCCGAAAAGTGAAAATCCGAATATAAGATATGAGCTTACCACTATATGTCTGTCAAACTCCACCTTAAAGTTATACAGCAAAAAAAGCAGGATAAGTGTAAGTATCCCCGCATTGAAAAAGGCTGCACCGATACCGCCGACCACTATATAGTCGGTGATAAGAAGGTCGGGCTGTATGATTATTTGCCAAAGTCCGGGCAATATTTCCTTGATAGGTGAAAATATCAGTGCAAATATCATAAAATAAATGGGGACCGTAGAGATAAATAAAAATCTCTGCTTATAAGTTAATGTTCCGGTGGCTCTGTAATCCCTAAAAAATGCCATAAGAAACTCCCATTTGAGGCTCAAACCTCATCATATTTTTATTTAATTATAATTAATAATGGGGAGTTTCGTCAAATACTTTGATATATATAAAGAAAATTATAAGAAATAAAAAAGCTGTCACCAATTGTGACAGCTAAATGCGGGTGACAGGAATCGAACCTGCACGGTCTCCCACAAGAACCTAAATCTTGCGTGTCTGCCAATTTCACCACACCCGCATACCTGTAGAAGTATACTCTGTAGGTAGGTAAATGTCAAGAAAAAAATCAATATGCTATAATTTTTTGAGTATGTCGAAAAGTTTTTCAGTTTGAAAACTTTTTTGCTTTGGTTTATCATAGATAGAAAAGTTTGTGGGCTTTTGTTCACAGGAAAGAAGTGTGAGTTTTTATGTTTTCAGAAAATGTTCAAAAGATTTTTGATGAAATTATGGCGGACAAGGAGAATAAGGAGTTTACCGATGCAGGGATTAAGCCTTTGTTTTCAGCTCCGCAAAATGCCCGAGTGATGATTGTAGGTCAGGCACCGGGAATTAAGGCGCAGGAAGCAAGGAAGTATTGGTTTGATAAGAGCGGTGACAGACTTAGAGAGTGGCTTGGTGTTGATGCGGACACATTCTATAACTCAGATATTTTTGCCGTCATTCCTATGGATTTTTATTATCCGGGAAAGGGTAAGAGCGGTGATCTTCCACCAAGAAAAGATTTTGCTCCTAAGTGGCATCCGAGACTGTTAAAAGAGTTGCCTAATATTGAGCTTATTATTCTGATAGGTCAGTATGCACAAAAGTATTATTTGGGTGATAAAGAGAAGAAGAATCTGACTGAAACGGTCAAGGCTTATAAGGAGTATTTGCCGAAGCTTTTGCCGCTTGTACATCCGTCACCGAGAAATTTGATGTGGTTAAAGAAGAATCCTTGGTTTGAGGAAGAAATTGTTCCTATGTTACAGGAAAGAATAAGAGGTTATTTAAATAACTGATTGTAACTTGGGGGCAATGACTTGACCCCAAATATTTATAGAAAGGGATTAAGATGAAAGCATATCTTGTTTTGGAAGACGGCAGCGTTTATGAGGGTGAAAATGTAGGAGCCTTTAGGGAAGCGGTAAGTGAAATTGTTTTTAACACTTCAATGACAGGTTATCTTGAAGTGATGACCGACCCGTCTTATGCGGGGCAGGCGGTTGTGATGACATATCCTCTGATAGGAAATTACGGAATTTGCTATGATGATATGGAGTCTTACAGGCCGTGGATAGACGGCTTGATTGTGCGTGAATTATCTGAAGTCGCATCTAATTTTCGAAATGAAGACAGTATACAAAATTTCTTGATAAAAAATAATATCCCCTGTATTTGCGGTATTGATACCCGCGATTTAACAAAAAAATTGAGAGAACACGGTACTATGAACGGTTTTATAACTGTTGACAGTTCTTTTGTTGTAGAAAAAATATTGCAAAGGATAAAGGAGTACAGTGTAAAAGGTGTAGTAAAAAGAACAAGCACAAAAGAGGCTTACAGTTTACCGGGAAAAGGTAAAAGAGTGGTGCTGATTGACTTCGGAGCTAAGAAAAATATTGCAAGGCAGCTGCAAAAAAGAGACTGTGAGGTGATAGTGGTGCCATGTGATACAAAGGCAAAAGAAATTTTAAAGCTTAAGCCTGACGGCATTATGTTAAGCAACGGACCCGGAGATCCTAAGGAGAATGCAGACATAATAGAGGAAATAAAAAAGCTTTACGATACAGATATCCCGATATTTGCGATATGTCTCGGGCATCAGCTTATGGCATTGGCTACAGGTGCGAACACTTATAAGTTAAGGTACGGTCACAGAGGAGGTAACCATCCGGTAAAGGACCTTGAAACCGGCAGAACATATATTTCATCACAAAATCACGGATATGCTGTAGATGAAAGTACATTGGATAAGAATATATGTGTGCCTGCCTTTGTAAATGTAAATGACGGTACAAATGAGGGATTAAGATATATAAATAAAAAGATTTTTACGGTACAGTATCACCCTGAGGCCTGCCCGGGACCATGTGACAGTTCATATCTGTTTGATAAGTTTATAAAGATGATGGAGGATTAAATGCCAAGGAATAATGATATAAAGAAAGTATTGGTAATAGGTTCGGGACCGATAGTTATCGGGCAGGCGGCGGAATTTGATTATGCGGGTACACAGGGTTGCCTTGCTCTTAAAGAAGAAGGAGTAGAGGTGATACTTATCAATTCAAATCCTGCTACAATAATGACTGATAAAGATATTGCGGATGAAGTGTATATAGAGCCTTTGACAGCCGAATTTGTCAAAAAGGTAATAAAAAAAGAAAGGCCTGATTCTTTGTTGCCGACACTTGGCGGTCAGGCGGGGCTTAATTTGGCCATGGAGCTTTTTGAAGAGGGATTCCTTAAAAAAGAGAATGTAAGACTGATAGGAACTACGCCGCTTACTATAAAGAAAGCCGAGGACAGAGATACATTCAAACAGACTATGGAAAAAATAGGAGAGCCTATTGCGGCATCCAAAGTGGTTGAGAATGTAAAAGACGGTGTAGAGTACGCAAAAACTCTAGGTTATCCGGTAGTACTTCGTCCCGCATATACTCTTGGAGGTTCAGGATGCGGTATTGTATACAATGGAGAAGAACTTATTGAGACTCTTGAGAACGGACTTAGGCTTTCAAGGGTAGGTCAGGTCTTGGTAGAGAGATGTATTGCAGGTTGGAAGGAAATAGAGTATGAGGTGATGCGTGACGGCATCGGCAATGTGATTACAGTCTGCAATATGGAAAACATCGACCCTGTGGGTGTACATACAGGTGATTCCATAGTGGTTGCACCAAGTCAAACTTTGGGGGATAAGGAATATCAGATGCTTAGAAGCTCGGCACTTAATATTATAACGGAGCTTAATATCACAGGAGGTTGCAATGTACAGTATGCACTAAATCCCGACAGCTTTGAATACTGTGTAATCGAGGTGAATCCGAGGGTATCAAGGTCGTCGGCACTTGCAAGTAAGGCTACAGGTTACCCGATTGCCAAAGTGGCTGCAAAGATTGCACTTGGATACACATTGGATGAGATAAAAAATGCCGTGACTAAGAAAACTTATGCGGCATTTGAACCTATGCTTGACTATGTGGTAGTAAAGATGCCGAGACTTCCGTTTGATAAATTTTTCAGTGCAAAGAGAGAACTCGGTACTCAGATGAAGGCTACAGGCGAGGTGATGAGTATTTGCAATAACTTTGAAGGCGGACTTATGAAGGCGATACGCTCGCTTGAACAGCATGTAAACAGTCTGCTTGACTATGATTACAGTAAGCTTGATAATGAGAGCTTAAAGAGTGAACTTCAAAGAATTGATGACAGAAGAATATGGGTAATTGCCGAGGCAATCAGAAAGGGCATTTCATTTGAAGAGATACATAAGATAACAAAGATTGATATTTGGTTTATCTCTAAGATTGCAAATATTGTAAAGACTGAAAAAAGGCTTTCAAGTGAGATATTGGACGAAGAGCTCTTAAAAGAAGCAAAGAGACTTGAATTCCCGGATAGTCTGATAGCAAAGCTGTCAAATAAAAGTGAAGAAGAGATAAAGACATTAAGACACAGATTCGATATAAGGGCGGTATATAAGATGGTAGATACCTGCGCCGGAGAATTCAAAGCACATACACCGTACTTTTATTCATGCTATGGCGGAAGTAATGAAGCAAAAAGGTCTTATAGAAAGAAAGTTTTGGTACTGGGTTCGGGACCTATAAGAATCGGGCAAGGAATTGAATTTGACTTTTGCAGCGTGCATTCAACTTGGGAATTTAAAAGACTTGGATATGAAACCGTTATAATCAATAACAATCCCGAAACAGTCAGTACAGATTTTGATATAGCGGATAAGCTTTATTTTGAACCGCTTACTCCTGAAGATGTGGAAAGTATTGTAGATATAGAAAAACCTGACGGAGCCGTAGTACAGTTTGGCGGACAGACAGCCATCAAGTTGACACAGAGCCTTATAAAGATGGGAGTTCCTATACTCGGTACAGATGCAAAAGATGTGGATGCGGCGGAGGACAGAGAACTTTTTGATGAAATCCTTGAAGAATGTGAGATTCCAAGACCTAAGGGCGAGACCGTATATAAGGCAAAGGAGGCAAAGGAAGCGGCAAACAGGCTTTTATATCCCGTACTTGTAAGACCGTCCTATGTACTGGGAGGTCAGGGAATGCAGATTGCGACAAATGATAATGATATAGACGGTTTTATGGAGATAATAAACAGAATTGCACAGGAGCACCCTATACTGGTAGATAAGTATATACTTGGAAAGGAAATAGAGGTGGATGCGGTATGTGACGGTAAAGATATACTTATTCCGGGTATTATGGAGCATATAGAAAGAGCCGGTGTACATTCGGGAGATTCTATAAGCGTATACCCTGCCAAGTCTTTAAGTGACACCGTAAAGTCTAAGGTTGTAGAATATACAAAAAGGCTTGCAAAGGCTCTCCATATAAAGGGAATGATAAACATACAGTTCATAGCGGACGGAGAGGATGTATATGTAATAGAAGTAAATCCTAGGTCGTCAAGGACGGTTCCGTATATCAGTAAGGTGACAGGTGTTCCTATAATATCACTTGCGACAAGAGCAATCTGTGGGGAGAGCATAAAAGATATGGGATATGGAATGGGGATTTTAAAAGAACCGGATTTGGTGGCTGTTAAGATGCCGGTGTTCTCATTTGAAAAGATAAAGGGTGCTGATATTTCGCTCGGACCTGAGATGAAGTCAACAGGTGAGTGTCTGGGAATAGGTAAAAACTTCAATGAGGCATTATATAAGGCATTTGTGGGTGCAGGCATAAGACTTCCGAAACATAAAAAGATGATAATTACAGTCAGAGACAGTGAAAAAGAAAAGGTCATAGATATTGCAAAGAGATTTCGTGCTTTGGGGTATATTATATACTCTACAAAGGGAACTGCAAAAGTATTAAGTGACAACGGAGTAAATGCGATTGTAATAAGAAAACTTGAAGAAGAAGGACCGAATATTCTTGACCTTATACTAAGTCATGAGATAGATATTGTGATTGATGTTCCTATGAGAGGAATAGCCGGAAGCAAAGACGGGTTTATAATAAGAAGAAATGCAATAGAAACCGGTGTGAATGTGCTTACCTCAACAGATACGGCAAAAGCACTGGTAAGTTCACTTGAGAACGAAGAGGGAGAAATAGATATAATTGATATTACAAAGTTATAAGTACACAAATTTAACACAGAATAAACATAGATAAAACTTATTTAAAACATATATCTGCCATAATTTAATCTTAATATATACATAGTAACTTATTAAACATTGTATATGAGGGAATAATTATGGCAGGTTTTATTTTTGAAAGAATTGAAAAAAATACTTACTGAACAGGGACCGGTATACAAAGCTTATGTTTATATTAAATGAATATATGGAGCAGGATGAGTACGGTAAGCATACCATATCAAATATATATTTTGATACTGATGATTATCAACTGATAAGAGCATCTTTGGATAAGCCCATATATAAAGAAAAATTGAGACTGCGAGCATACGGGGTGCCGAAAGATAATTCTAACAGCTTTATAGAGATAAAGAAAAAATTTAAAGGAGTAGTCTATAAGAGGAGAATAGAGGCAAAACTTTGCAAGGCAAAAGATTATCTCTACAATAATATATCCGATAAGAGCCTTGAAGAACAGAGGTTTTGACAGAAGGCTTCTGGATGAGAAGTTAAAACTTATGGAAATTAAGGTAAACGGAGCAATGCCGATGTGGATGAGTAAAGCTCTTTCAGATATAGGGATTTTTCCTACTTCTTACTCAAAATACGGAGAGTATTATAAGCAGATATATGCCAAGAGGTGTAGAAACAGTGAGGTTAAGATATGTTATCTAATATTTTTGAATCAATTACAAGTAATATAAGTTCAAGTGTGAGTACTGAGGAATTTTTAATATGTGCGGCGGCTGCAATAGCGTCAGGCATTCTGGTGGCGGGATTCCACAGCTTTAAAGCAAAGTCAAGTATATCATTTTTAATGACTTTGGTAGTACTGCCGATGATAGTTCAAACTGTTATAATGATTGTAAACGGTAATCTTGGAGCAGGCGTTGCGGTCGCAGGAGCATTCTCATTGGTAAGATTCAGATCTATGCCGGGAAGCTCCAAGGAGATAATGTCGGTATTTTTAAGCATGGCGGCAGAGCTTGCAATAGGTATGGGATATATAACGATAGCCATTGCACTTATAATAGTTGTAGGAATTATACTTGTCATAATGTGTATGATAAATGAGAGCTTCGGAATAAGAAGAGAGTTAAAGATTTCTATACCGGAGAGCTTAGATTATGATGATGTGTTTACGAATATTTTCAAAAAGTATTTGTCAAAAACGGAGTTTGTAAGAGTAAAAACAACAGGTATGGGGAGCTTATTTGAACTTGTATATGAGATTGTTGAAAAAGATGTAAAGAACGAAAAGAAGATGATCGACGAGTTGAGGACAAGAAACGGAAATCTTCCTATAGTTTGTCAGAGAATTGAAGAGGTTGCAAACGGATTATAAGTCTATAAAAACCACTAGGGGCATTGAATAATCAATGCCCCACTTTATAGTTATCCTACTGTATTTTGGTCATTTTACCGGTGCTATCGACATAATAATTGTCAATCCACTGGTCTTGAGCCAATGTTCCGTCGTTATTGAGGTAATACCAAGAACCCGATGACTTGATCCAACCGGTCTTCATGATGCCGTTTTTGTCAACATAGTAAGTCTGATCATTGTAGCTTATAAAGCCTGAAGCAGGATTGCCTGAACCGTCAACAACTTTCCACTCACTGCCTGTCTTACTCCATTTGTAGGAGTTCGCATCTGTAATCTTCATGGCAGCATGGCCGGGTATAGCAACAGTCATGGAAATAGTGGCAGTAAGTAATAGCATAGACATAAACTTTTTAATAAACATAACTGACCTCATTTTCCATCAAAAAATTCAAACTAAACTTATAGTCTGTAACTACATTATAACAATTTTTTTTTCCTTGAAAAGGGAATATATATAATGGTAAGAAACTGTAAGAAAAAAGAAAGAGATTTAAGGGGGATTTTTATTTGTGAACAGTTTTGTATTAATGTTTAAGGCCTTAAAAAACCAACAGATATCTATTAACTTGACAGGTAGATAAATGTTATACTATAAAATATTTTAAAGACTAAATTTAAAGGATAAAAATATGACATTTAAAATATGTATGATTGAAGATGATTCCGATCTTGCAAATATTGTAAGGGAACATCTTATAAGATATGATTTTGAAGTTTTTATTTGTGAAGATTTTAAAAATATTGATAAGTTTATTGAAAAGCACAGCCCTAATTTAATCCTGCTTGATATCAATATCCCATACTATGACGGTTTTTACTGGTGTAGCGAAATCAGAAAAGTGACCAAGGTTCCCATCATATTTATGTCTGCAAGAACCGAGGATTATGATCAGGTCAGGGCAATTATGAGCGGAGGTGATGACTATGTCACAAAACCGTTCTCCTATGAACTTTTACTTGCAAAAATCAATTCTCAACTCAGAAGAGCCTATGGCGAATACTCCGCAGGAGAATCGGCGCTTGAGCTTGGCGACTGCTCCTTTAATAAGCTACGCTTTACACTAAAATGCAGAGATAATCAGATTGATCTTGCAAAAAATGAGGCAATATTAATAGGTATCTTATTTGAAAGCTATCCAAATGTGGTAAGTCGTGAAAAAATACTTTCTGAAATCTGGGACAGTGATATGTTTGTAGAAGAAAACACCTTGAATGTAACTGTCAGCAGGGTAAGAAAGAAGCTTAAGGATTTGGAATCCGAACTACAGGTAATAACCGTAAGGGGTATGGGCTATAAGGTGGAATATGAAAAATAAAGATAGTTTAAAATTATTTTTTTCAGATAATATTTTACTTTATTTGATTGTATTCCTGACACAATTATTTTTCTTTGGTATCTTATTTTTTATTAAGGGAATATGGTTTGATGAGATTTTTTATTTCGGATTCTTAGTATTTTTTATGCTGAGCTTGTTTATTTTAATCAGACTTTATAAAACAGGGAGGATATATGAAAAGTTCTTACTAAAAAGCCCTATTTTAAATGATTATCTGATTGAAGAGCCAAGAAGTGAACTTGAAAAAAATTATAATCTGATGATTGAGGAAATAATAAAAAGTAGTAGCGATAAGGAAATAGCACAAAAGCAGGATAAAAGAATACAAAAAGTTATGATATACAGATTTGTCCATCAGATGAAAACGCCTCTGTCAGTGTTGAAGCTTATTTGTGAAAATCACAGTGATGAGGATGATTATAAAAAGATAGTCAGAAATATAAATACTTTG
Source organism: uncultured Lachnoanaerobaculum sp. (assembly GCA_963518365.1). Taxonomy (GTDB): domain Bacteria; phylum Bacillota; class Clostridia; order Lachnospirales; family Lachnospiraceae; genus Lachnoanaerobaculum. Next base: position 12,518 of record CAUQKD010000001.1, read on the forward strand.
GAATACAATCTGAATCAAATCCTTGATATCTACCGTTTGGATCAATTTAAAAATGATTTTGTATCCGAAAAAGTAGCTCTTAAGAGTATTTGCAAGGAATGTATCAATAGCTTAAAGGATTATTTTATAACATCTCAGATATATCCGAGGCTTGATATAAATGATGATATCTATGTGTATTCGGACTCCAAATGGTTGAAATTAGTTATTCACCAGCTCCTCACCAATGCGGTAAAATACAGTAATATCGGTCAAACAGTAAATGTAAGTGCGCAGAAAAATGGAGATAAAGTTTACCTCTCTATCATTGACCATGGTATAGGAATAGAGTCTGCTGATTTGAAAAATATTTTTGAACTGTTTTATATAGGGAAAAACGGAAGAAATAATGCCGATTCCAGCGGAATAGGACTTTATATAGTTAAAAAGGTCAGTGAATATCTGGGACATAAAATAGAGGTGAACTCGAATATAAATGACGGCACAACAATGACCATTATTTTTTAATAAAATCCATATACCGGTAATGTTACAAAAATGTAAGCTTTTGTAATGTTACCGGATTTTTGTTTTATATTGCATCTGCTAAAATCATGGCATAGATTAAAATATTTAATTTAAAAGGACCTTGGAGAGGGTTATTAAAACTACTACTAAAATTTTTGGAGTAAAATATGATATTAAAGGTTTCAAATCTTGAAAAAATATATAAGGGAAAGATATCATTCAAAGCCCTGGAGAATATAAATATGGAAGTTTCCAAAGGCGAGTTTGTTGCTATAATGGGCCCCAGCGGAAGCGGAAAAAGTACTTTTTTAAATACTATATCCACTATTGATAAACCCACTTCAGGTTCGGTTTTAATTGCGGGTAAAAATCCCTATGAAATGAATTCCAAACAGCTTTCAACATTCAGGAGAAAAGAATTGGGATTTGTATTTCAGCAGTTTAATTTAATAAATACCTTAACAGTCGGAGAAAATATAATACTTCCTCTTACACTTGATAAGGCTGATATTAAAACAATGAAAACAAAACTTGAAGAAATCAGTGAACTTCTCGGTATTTCCCATTTACTTCATAAAAGAACCTATGAAATATCAGGTGGACAGGCTCAAAGAGTGGCTATAGCAAGGGCTGTAATAAATGAACCTTCAATACTGCTTGCAGACGAACCGACCGGTAATTTGGACTCAAAGTCGGCAAAGGATGTGATGAAGCTTTTTAAAAAACTTAATGAATCCATGAATGTAACCGTTATTATGGTTACCCATGATCCCAATATCGCATCATATTCAGATAAAACCTATATCATAAAAGACGGCAATATTTATCAGGAGATCATTAACAGAAATGATGATAAAAACTATAAAAGAGAAATACTGAACACTATGAGTTTGCTTGGAGGTGATGAAATTGACATTATTTAATTTTGCATATAATAATATAAAAAGAGATTTTAAAACTTATTTATATCATTTTTTAAGCTGTGTATTCTCTGTTTTTATCTTCTTTTTATTTTCAAACCTTGCCATGCATCCGGCATTAAAAATAGTAGATTCCGGAAGCACTATAGGCATTATATTATTTATGGCAAGTATAATATCCATGCTTTTTTCCTTTGTACTGATTTTATATTCCGTGGGCAATTTTTTAAAAAACAGAAGTAAACAATTTGCAATACTGAATATTATAGGTGCAAGTAACTGGCAGTTTAATACACTGATTTTTTTTGAAAATATAATAATTTCAATATTTGCACTGCTTATCGGAATAATAATGGGATTGGTTTTTTCAAAAATATTTTTAATGATTGCACAATCACTGATAGACGGATTAAATTTATACTTTTATTTTCCTCTTACTCCGCTGATACTCACTGTTTTTTTAATGGGCGGATTGTTTTTACTTATATCATTGATTGCTCCTGTGATTTTAAGAAAGAAAAAAATAATAGACCTCTTAAAAAAAGAAGAACTGGCTGAAAAAAATCATTTTCTGCTTTCACTTATAGCTGTTATTATTATATTGCCCATTACAATTTATTTACATATACAAAAGAATTTTTCCGGCTTTATCTATATATTTGAAATACTTGCCGGTATAAGTTTTTCATACTTTATTTATAATCTGATTTTTAATATCTATAATTTTTTTATGGAAAAAAGCGGGCGTATTTATATAAAAAATAATTTGATAAAATTAAGTAATTTTAAGTATAAAATAAATACAAATATAAAGACCATGGCAGCCTCTATGATATTATTTTCTATAATACTGACCTCCTTTGTATATATAGTGGGTGCACCGCTTAGTATATCAAAAGATACTCAAAAGATAATGCCCTATTCATATATGTATGCAAACTGGGAAGATGAGGAAAAGGGTGCAAAAAAGGCTGAGCTGATATCAGAGGAGCTTAAATCCATAGCCGGCTTTAAAGAACTTACAATATCCTATGCCAAGCTTAAAAACAAGACAAGAACGGTAAGACATATTATTTTATCCAATACTATGTATAATGAAGTAGCTGATTTCTTAAACAGAGAAAAGATAAATCTCTCAGATAATGAATATTTCCTTATAGGCGTGGATGGCAAAAAAAATCCTGTTTTATCCGATACGATAAAGGATTTGATTTCGGACTATGGCATCACTAATGAAGCAGGATTTGACAAAAAAATAATTTCAAAATCCGGCTATTTTACAAGTGTTACAGTTGTTTCCGATAAAAACTATGAGTCATTATCACAGGTTTTGGTAAAAGACAGAATATATGCTTTTACACAGAGCGATTTAACAAATGGAAGTATTAAAGATTTGGAGGCTATAAAAAATCTTATAGGATTTGAAGACGGGAAAGAAAGCCTAATGTCTTACAGTCTTTATTATGATATTGAAAACCTTACAAGAAGGCTGGTTTCCTATGTGGGAAGTATACTATGTATATCGTTTTTAATAGGAATAGCAAGTATTATCTACTCAAGACTTTACTCCTTTGTGGATGAAGAAAGTAAAAAATACAGTATTATGATAAAAATAGGACTTAGCAAAGCCGAGTTAAAAGATATACTTGCAAGTACATTGAGATGGCTTTTTGTTCTTCCCTTTATGACTGCGCTTGTTATATCATGGATAATTATAGGTATTATAAATCAATTGACATTAACCTCCTATACAGGTCTGGCTGTAATTTGCAGTTTTATATATCTGCTTACGGAATTGATTTTATATATAATTATAAAAAGAAAATATCAAAAAAAAATTTTTGATAATATTTATTCCGATTATTCACGACACAATATGTGAATTAAAACTGTGCTGACTGAATCAATCATAATAAAATCAAAAGACTTTGTTAAAAGCTATAATACTTATAAATCTTATGGTATAATCGAATTGATATTTTATAAATATTTTGGTCGTGATTTTGACTTGATATAAAATTTAAGTACTTAGAATTCAGGGAGAATACTATGAAAATCAAATTGAGCAATTATATTGCTAAAAGACTTGTAGAACTTGGTATAAGCCATGGTTTCAGCGTGACCGGCGGAGGTGCAATGCATTTGAATAACGGACTCGGTCACCAAGCCGGGCTTACAATGACTTATAATCACCACGAGCAGGCGTGTGCAATGGCGGCGGAAGCCTATGCCAGAATCAACAATCAAATCGCGGTGGTCTGTGTGACTACAGGACCCGGAGGAACAAATGCAATCACCGGAGTACTTGGAGGATGGCTTGATTCCATACCGATGTTCATACTCTCAGGACAGGTCAGATATGACTGGACTGCCAGATATTCGAATGTAGGTATCAGAGCTATGGGAGATCAGGAGTTTGATATCTGCAAATCTATAGAATGTATGACTAAGTACAGTGAAATGGTTATAGAACCTATGAGAATCAGATACCTTATAGAAAAATGTATGTACCTTGCTATGAACGGCAGACCGGGACCTGTATGGCTGGATATTCCATTGGATGTTCAAGGCGCATATATTGAAGAGGATGAACTTATAGGTTTTGATAAAGAAAATTATGAGGCGGGTAAAGACGGCTGGGCGGTAGACTCGCCGTATAAGACTGATATAGATGAAAGAACAAAGCTTGATTTGGCAAATATACCTGAAGCTGTGCCGGATGAAGTGTTAAAAGAAATAATCGAAAAGATTAAAAGTACAAAAAGACCTGTATTTAACGCAGGTAACGGTATCAGAATAGGAAATGCACATAAGGAGTTTTTGGAACTTATAGATATTTTAAATATTCCTGTGGTGGTAGGCTGGAACTCGGAGGACTGCCTATGGGTAGAGCATCCGCTGTATGCAGGCAGACCGGGAAATTTCGGAGACAGACCCGGAAACTTCACAGTGCAAAACTCCGACCTTGTACTATCGGTAGGTTCAAGACTCAGCCTCAGGCAGGTGGGATTTAACTGTAAGGGATGGGCAAGAGAAGCCTTTACAATAGTAAATGATATAGACAAGGAAGAGTTGAAAAAGCCCACAGTACATATAGACATTCCTGTCCATGCGGATTGTAAGGTATTCATGAGACAGCTTATCAATCTTTTAAAGACAGAAAAGACTCCTGTATTCGAAGGAGGAAAAGGCCTTTTTGATATGAGCTGGAATGAGACTGTTAAGTATTGGCTGAAAAAATATCCTGTATGCAGACCTGAATTCCTTGAAAATGACGACAACAAAAAAGCCAATGTATACGCATTTATAAAAGATATCGGTGACAGTGCGAAAGAAAATCAAATCACGGTTGTAGGTAACGGTTCCGCCTGTGTGGTAGGAGGACATTCCTATATCATCAAAAAAGGTCAGAGATTTATATCAAACTCCGCAGTTGCATCTATGGGATATGATTTACCTGCCGCAATAGGTGCGTATATGGCAAACCTTGACGGTAAGGCATACGAAAAGGAGTTGATACTTATCACAGGTGACGGAAGTATACAGATGAATCTTCAGGAGCTTCAGACCATAGTTCACCACAAGATGGACATAAAGATATTCCTTATAAACAATGACGGATACCACAGTATAAGACAGACACAGTCAAAGTACTTTGAAGATGAACCTCTTGTAGGTATCGGACCTGACAGCGGTGACCTTTCATTCCCGGATATGTGTAAGCTTGCAGGTGCGTACGGAATTACATATTTTTGTGCAAAGACCAACAGCGAGCTTGAAGATGCGGTATCAAAGACTTTTGAGGCCGCCGGTCCTGTTATATGCGAGGCGTTTGTGACAAAGGAGCAAAACTTTGAGCCTAAGTCATCAGGAAAGCAACTTGCAGACGGTAGAATGGTAAGTCCTCCTCTTGAGGATTTGACTCCTTTCCTGTCAGATGAGGAGATGGAAGAGAATATGATAATACCGAGGATTGTTGAATAATATGAGAATACTTATCACAGGGGCCGCATCATTCTTAGGCAGACATCTGGTGGAATACTTTCTCTCAAAGGAGGAAGAAGTGCTTGCTTTGGTCAGAGAAAATGCAAGAGGAGGGGATGAGCTTTTAAAGTATGAAGCAAATAATAAATTCAAACTTATAGTCCTTGATATGAAAGATATAGAAAGACTGGACACGGATTTTGACATATGTATACATCTGGCGTGGGGCGGCATAGGTAAAGAAGGCAGAATGGATGTAAATATCCAAAGAGAGAATATAAATGTCGCCATAAAGCTTATGAGGGTATGTAAGGAGAGAGGTGCAAAAAGATTTCTGTTTGCAGGTTCACAGGCGGAATACGGACAGACACTTGCAGATATTGAATCAAAGTACGGCAATGACTTTGATATAAACGCCATACCAAGGCAAAGTGAAGATGCACCTACAAACCCTAAGTCCGAATACGGCAAAGCCAAATTGGAACTTAAGAGTAAACTCAAAAATCTTGGAGACAGCCTTGGAATAGAGTATGTACATATGCGTATCTTTTCAGTGTTTGGAAGCGGTGACCATGAGACATCGCTCATATCCACCTGTATAAGGAATTTTAAAGAGAATAAAGATGTACATATAGGAGAGTGTATACAGTCTTGGAATTATATATATATTAAAGACCTATGTGAAGCGATATCTCTGCTTTCAAAAAAAGACTTACAAGGTGAGTTTGTATTCAACGTGGCGGGAAAGACAAACAGGATACTTATGGACTATGTAAAAGAGATAAAGAGAGTGTTGAACAGCAGCAGCGGTATAGTCGTAGAGAAAAAGGAAGCTGCAAGTGAGGGGCTGCCTTTTCTAAATCCAAACATTGAACGTCTAAGTAGAATAGGCTTTGTTGAAAGCTACGGATTTGAAAAGGGAATAAAAGATTGTATATAAGGTTTAGGAGACGGATTTGAAGAGATGTATTAGTTGTAACGGTTCATTACATGAACTTATGAAGATTGAAAATATGCCTGCAAGTGCCCAGGATATACCGACAAAGGAAGAACTTGATAAAGATAAGGGTATAGAAGTGTCGCTTTGTGTCTGTGAGGACTGTAATCTGGTGCAGTTAAAAAATGATGCGGTGTATTATTACAGAGATGTTATAAGAGCCGGTGGATATTCCACTACAATGGAAGACTTAAGAAAAAGTGAGTACAAACATTTTATAGAGTTTGCGTCCCTTGAAGGTAAGAAGATAATAGAAGTCGGCTGCGGCAGAGGAGAGTTCTTAGGTATGCTTAAAGGCTTTCCGGTAGAAGGCTACGGTACGGAGCATAAAAAGGAACTTGTAGAGATTGCAAAAGAAGCAGGACTTAGAGTGGATGAAGACTTTCCGGAGAGTGAAGACCATGTATTTAAGAACGGTCCTTTTGATGCCTTTATGTCATTTAATTTTTTGGAGCATCAGCCGCATCCGAGAACATATTTAAAAGCAATTTATAACAATCTGTTGGAAGAAGGATACGGACTTATTACGGTTCCGAGCTTTGAGTATATATTGGAGCAGAACAGCTTCTATGAGATAATCCCGGACCATATCGCATACTACAATTTTGACAGTCTTACACATCTTTTAAATATAAGCGGATTTGAGGTGCTTGAGTCAAGGACGGTCAACAGAGATACTATTGAAGTGATAGTGAAAAAAAGAAAGTTACCTGATATAAGCGGTATTATCGCAAAGAAGACGGATATCGCAAAAGAAGTACTTGATACGGTAAAGGGCTATTCAAAAATAGCCATATGGGGAGCGTCACACCAAGGATTTACACTTTGCTCCACAACAGGTATTGCGAAGTATGTGGACTGCATCATAGATTCGGCACCTTTTAAGCAGGGAAGATTTGCACCGGAATCGCATATTAGGATCATTTCACCTGATGATGCAAGAAAGAGAGAGCTTGAAGCGATAGTGATAGTAGCACCGGGATATACGGATGAGATAGCAGGTATTATAAAGACTACATTTGACAAGAATATAGATGTCTACACATTGATGACCGACAAACTGAAAAGGTTATAATTATAAAAATATATAAATTTATACATTATTAACTATGTGAGAGTAGTAAAAGAGAGTATTAGTAGTAAGCACATTATATTGAAAAAATTCAGGGTGATTGATGTGACCCAAAAAGTTAGACTTTTTTAGCGTAGCAGTTTATATAGCTGCCACGCTATTTTTATGCAGCCAAGAGTCTAAGCCTGTATTGCAGCGGACTAGCCATCCTAGTTTTTCTTTAATTCTTTGTTCATTGTAATACTTTATGTATTGTTCGATTTCTGACTTTAGCTCATCATAGCTATAGTAAATAACACCATAATAGATTTCTTGTTTTATTAATCCAAAGAAGTTCTCCATAACAGAGTTATCATGACATTTTTTGCTGAAGTGTGCTTGTCAATTCCATATTTTATAATTTCACCATTACACATATCCATATTTACGGATCTTTCGAATGAAAGAAGTAACCTGTAAACCAAGCTTCTACAGTATACGTTGTGCTTTCTTTTTGTTTACACAGTAGACTTTTATTGTATACATTAATCCATTTACGTAGCTGTGGATTAGAACCAAGTCAATATTTTTTAGAAATATGTAACGTTCCGCCTTTACCATCCAAATACTCTAAAATAACTTTCTGTTTGAATTCAAAACTATGTTTTGCCATAAAAATACCGACATCCTAATCGTGATATTTTGGTCTAACGTTTAGGGGCGGTACAAAATACCGGGTCCTTTTTGTATTTAAGTAAGGAGTGTTCCCCATAATACGGAAATTATAATAGAAGGAAGCAGGTTTGCCGCTCTTACAGTCTTAGGATATATGAGATTCAGTCAGAAACATAATATTCAATATATTTCCGACAAGTGAGATATTGTCAAGAACAGTCCTAGTCATAAAAGGTGAAAAATATACATACTTCAAAATTTTTTAAAATGACTATTTTATAAAAAAGTGTTAAACTGTCTTTATGGATATTTTATTTACAGATTTGGACAATACTTTGATTTATTCAAAGAAAACTGATATAAAAGACAGGATGAGTGTGGAATTTTATAAAGGAGAAGATAACAGCTTCATGTCAAGGTACTCCTATGAATTTTTGAAAAAACTGCACGAAAGACTTCTGATAGTTCCTGTTACTACAAGGACATCTATTCAGTACAAAAGGATAAATTTAAGTATAGTTCCGAAGTATGTACTATGTGCAAACGGTGGTCAGCTTTTAAAGGACGGAGCGCCGGATGATGAATGGTATTTAAAGAGCATTGAAATCATAGCGGATTCAGCTGATGAAAGACAAAGAGCATTCACAATGCTGAAAAAAGATAAAAGAAGAATATTTGAATGCAGAAATATAGATAACCTTTTTATCTTTACAAAATGCGATGATATTGAGGATGTGGTAAAAGACCTTAAGTCTGAGTTGAACATTGATTTGGTGGAAGTTTTATATAATAAAGAAAAGCTTTATATAATGCCGAAGAAATTAAACAAGGCCGATATGGTAAGACGCTTTATAAATGAATATAAAGGTGAAAGAATATTTGCGGCAGGTGATACGGAATTTGACAAAGGTATGATAGGGCTTGCAGATATAGGATTTGCACATAAGAAATTAAATATAAAAAATATTTTTAATGAATATGAGGGACTTTTTTCTGATTACTATTTGACGAAGGTCTATGAATATACTAAGGAGTAAAGATGCCTGGATTTACAACACATTATATCTTGGGTGTAAAGGCATACGGACAGCTTGAAAACTCAGGGTTAAAGCATATCATCTCCAAATACAGATGGTTGTATCAGCTTGGGCTGCAAGGTCCTGATATGTTCTTTTATAATATACCGATATTAAGACACAGAGACTACAGAAATGTAGGCTCATATATGCATGAAAGCCATGTAAATGATTTCTTTGCAAATGCAATGTATGAGATACAGAGCATGGAATCGGTGCAAAAGAAACAACAGGCAATCAGCTATATTGCAGGATTTCTTTGTCACTATGTGGGTGATTATATCTGTCATCCTTATGTCTATGCCAGAATCGGACATGAGAGCGGTAAAAACAGTGCCTATGTATACGGTATGCACGCGGCACTTGAGAACGATATAGATACATTGCTCTTGTTAAAATATAAGAAAAAGAAGACTTCGGAGTTCAATCAGGCTGCAACACTTGCGCTAAACGGCTTTGAGATACAGTTTGTTTCGGATTTTCTTGCAAGAGTGATCAACAAGACATATTACCCGATAACATATAAGAACAATTTCAGAGTGACGTCTGCAATGGTACACAGGTCCGTACTTGCGATGAGATTCGGCGTGAGGACATTGGCGGATCCTACGGGCAGAAAAAAGAACAGAATAAATGCTATAGAGACTATTTTTTTGAAAGCGCCTATAGTATCACAAAAGATACTTTCGGATGAGATACCTGATGCGAAGAAGACTTTCAATCTGAATCATGAGATTTGGATAAATCCTTGGGATAAGGGCATATATTCGATAGAAAGCTTTCCTGAACTGTTTGACAGATGTATTGAGAGATGTGAGGAAATATTTAAACTTTTAAATATAGAAATAATGCCTGAAAGGCTGGAGGATACGGATTTTCACAGATTACTTGCCGGTATCGGAAATTATTCGTATCACTCAGGTCTTGATGTAGGTTAAGAAAGAGAGGTGAATATGAGTACTTTTGTAATGAATATTACAAAACCTATCAGTGCAAGTTATTTGGAAAACTTGAATCAAAAGAAAGGTATAGTACTGACAAGTGAAAATGTAGAATTCTTGAATACTTCATATTATAAGAAAAAAGATGCCGCATCTTCACAAAATACCGGCACAAAAAGTGTTGTGCAGCCGGCTACGTCCGTTCAAGGTGGTATACAGGCGGCTGCGGTAGGTCAAGGCGGTGCTCAGGCGGCAGGTAGCGGACAAAGTAATAATTCAACACATATCACATTGCCGAGTCTTACAAAGAGGGTTTCAAAGGGGCAGAAGGTGCCGCTTAACTTCGGCTCAAAGAAGATAAAGGTAAACTTCGGATGGAATGTGAAAAATCCCGTCTGTGATGTGGATGTATCGGCATTTTTGCTGTCGGGAAGCGGAAAAGTGGTCGGCGATGACTATTTTGTATTCTACGGTCAGGAAAGCAGCCCTGAAAAAAGTGTATTGTTTAAGAATGTGGAGACTGCAAATGTATTGGAAGTATTTGATATAGACACAGCCGTCTTGAATCCGGCGGTAGCCAAGATAGTTTTTGTAATGACCATCAATGATGCACTTGAAAACTCACTGAATTTCAGTATGTTAAAGGATGCCTATATTCAGATAGTGGATCCTTTAAATAATACGGAGCTGGCGTCGTTTTTGGTGGAGGAATATTATAACAATATCAATTCCATGATGATGGGCGAGATATATTTGCATAACGGTGCATGGAAATTTAATGCAATAGGAAACGGAGTAAATAAAGATTTGGCAGGTCTTTGTGAATTTTATGGAGTACAGGTTATATAAGGAGGAAGTATGCTGACATTTGAAGTTATTAACGAGTTGACACTTAAGGTTACATGTGAAGGTAATGACACATTGATTGCAAAGGCGGGCGCTTTCATAGCGGGCGAGAATGCCGGAGCGAAGAATTATTCTTTTGAGAAGATGATACTTGGACCGGGAGGCAGTATAGGACAGGCGATATTCGGACAGCTGGTAAGAAGAGTTGCAGGTGAGAATATACCTCTTATGAAGGCGAATATGCACGGCAATTCCACAACATACTATGCTCACTACGGACAGCATGTAGTGGTATATAAGCTGGCTATAGGTGAGACAGTATCTGTAGAGTCTGAAAATATTTTGGCGTTTACCAATGACTGTGACTACTCGGTAAGATTTTTGGGAATAGGTGTGCTTTCACAAAAAGGCCTTGCTACAACAACACTTGTCGGTAGAGGTAATGATGCCTATGTGGCACTTTTGTCTGACGGCAATCCTTTGGTTTTATCCAATGTAAAATCTATGGACAGTATTGCGGTAGACCCTGACGCCGTAATATGCTGGTTCAGTAAAAACGGTATGGGAGATCCTCAGATAAGAGCCGATGTATCGTGGAAGACCTTTATAGGGCAGGCATCAGGTGAGTCCTATACTTTCGAGTGGCTTGGAAACGATCAGGTGACGGTGCTTATCCAGCCAAGTGAAAGAAGAGGCGGAATAAGTGTAAGTGTGGATTAAGAAAAAACGGCAAGGAGCCCTAACTCCTTGCCTCTTAATTTTGGGTTAATCTCTCATTGCCTCCACAAAGAAGTCTTTGGCGTATCTGTACATTTTCAGAGAGTACTCACCGAATTCCTCACCGATATTTGACTTATATACAGTCCATAATGCCCAAAGATAACCGCTCAGAGCCATATACGCATAGAGCTTTTTATACTCTAAGTCGGTAGGTTTTCTTTGCAGATAACTTTCCAAAAGTACGTTCGCTTCCTCTTTATCATAGTAGGAATAGATAGAACACATAGCCACATCTATTATAGGCTCAGCCATACCGGCGTATTCCCAGTCAATAAGCTTTATCCTGTCATCAGCCGTGATGATAAAGTTGTCTGCAACACTGTCAATATGGCACAAACATTTATCAGATTTCATATTATCAAGCAGTTCAAGTAATATCTTAATATTTTGTTGGACAAAAGATACATCCTCAAAAGATATTCCCCCGCTTTCATTACAAAGCTTGGTATAATACTCTATTCTCTCCGCAATATCAAAGCTGTGATTAACCTGTATATTTTTATCGTGCAGACTCTTTAAAAGTTTCATACATCTGCCCATCTCCCCTGCATCCTTAGGGTCGGCATTTCTTGAACCGTCATAGAACTTGGAAATTTTGTAGCCGCTTTCTCTGTCAAAGTAGATGATTCTTTCTGTAATATGTAAGTCTTTTACTGCCATATATGAGTCATACTCATGCTTTCTGTCGATAAGTACATCTGTACCCTTTCCCGGTATTCTGCAAATATAGCTTTGATTGTTCACTTCAAATAGGAAGGACTTGTTGGTCATCCCGGCCTTAAGCGTATGCAGACCCTTTATATGACTCTGTGGAATATCAAAGACATTTGCAATAAGCTCAAGTGCGACATTTCCGCTGTTTTCCTTATACCTGTCATCAAATGCACGAAGTTCTTCAAGATTTTCAAACTCGTAGACTTGATTGTCAGGTTGCGGATTGATATGCATTGCAGGCAAATCCTTATTCTTAGCCTTTATCTCATTCATAAAAACATTTTCCCAGTACCAGTCATCACTTCCCGGAGTAAAAAATGCTTTTTCAAGTATAGGTATAAAGACATTTGAAAAATCTTTACAAAAATAAACCGGACCGTACATCACATAGGCGTCCTTGCCTCCTACCTTTATATCTGTAATCTCGCGCTTTTTATTAAAATTAAGTACCCACTCATTTGTATTTCCTTCCATATATACAGAAGAATACCATGAGTACGGCTCATAGCGGTGGTACATATTCTCACGCATCCAGTTGTCTGAAGATAATATGTAGACATTAGAGCCTTTTATATACTCTGCGGCATAGTGCAAAGTGGAAATATTATTTTTAGTGGAATAGTCGGGATTGTATACAAGCTTTACATTATACTTATCTATGAGGTAGTCAAAATGCTCCTTAAGATAACCTACAACAATAACGATATCGTAAATGCCTACATCATGAAGCTGCTTTATCTGGCGTTCAATCATCCTTTCGCCAAAGACCTCAAGGAGGCCTTTAGGAGTTTCAAATGTAAGCGGAACAAATCTTGAACCGAAGCCTGCCGCCATGATAATTGCCCTGTCAACCTTAAATGTATCCAAGTAGTTAAGTCCCGATGAGGTCAGAACAGTCATGTTGTCACACTTTTTTATATAGCCAAGTGTGAGTGCTTCTTTTATAAGAGTGTTGACACTGCCAAGTGAGAGCAACATCTTCTCTGCCAGTTCTCTTTGTGTGATTGTATTACATTCAAATATTTCTCTAAGTAAATAAGCGTATTTATTCATAAGTACTCCTTATGCAAGTTCAAAAACAATAAAATTATACATATATTGAACATATTAGCACAATAGATAGGATAAGTACACGGATTCGTAGTAAAAATAAACTTTTGTAATATTTTCGTAAGAAATCAGAAAAAGAAAATATATTGTAACATATAAAATAAAGTTATATACTGTGAGTGTCCTGAAGGAAAGGACTTAACAAAGAACCTTTACCCAAAGGACGCATTAGATTTTTAAAAGGATTTCAAAAAGGAGATGCATTCATTATGAGAAAGCAAACAAAGATTGCTGCATTAATTTCAGCAGCAGCAGTTCTTTCAGTAGGCGGAGCTATGACAGCATTTGCCGCTACAGGCTGGCAACAGGAGAACGGTACATGGGTATATTATAACAGAAACGAAGAGAAGGTAACAGAGCAGTGGCAGAAGTCAGGTGATTACTGGTACTATCTTGATGACAAAGGGGAGATGGCTGTTGATTCACTTATCGACGACAACGGTGATACATACTACGTTGATGTAAACGGTGTTATGGTTACAAATCGTTGGGTAGCAGTTGACAATGAGAACGCAGGCGACGAGAACGAGCCAAATCAGTGGTGGTATTACTTCGGAGCTAACGGTAAGGCTTACAAGAGAAGTGATTCATCTACAGGTGACGTTTCACTCAAGACTATCAACGGTAAGAAGTACACATTCAATACTGACGGTAAGATGCAGTACGGTTGGGTAAAAGACGGCGAGACTCAGTACGATGATAATGCTTGGCAGGATTCTCAGTACTACTTCGGTGATGAGAACGACGGTGCTATGGCTGAAGGCTGGAAAGAGATTGCTGTAAAAGATGATCAGTCAACAGATGCTCAGCCTGGTGACAACTACTGGGATGAGGATCAGACAAGATGGTTCTACTTCAAGGCTTCAGGTAAGAAGGAGAAGGATCAGACAGGTAAGACAATCAACGGAAGAAAGTACGGCTTCGATGAGTACGGTCGTATGAACGCAGGTTGGGTAACAAAGGCTACAACATCTAATGCATCTGTTAAGGATGGCGGTACACAGGGTATTGCAACATACTCAAACACATTCATGAACTACTCAACACCTGAGGACGGTGCCAGATATACAAAGGGTTGGTTTAAGGTAACTCCTGGATACTATCTCCAGAAGGATAAGTATGAGGACGGTACTGACTATTGGTATTACTCAGACGGTAACGGAAAGCTTGTTACAAACCAGATTAAGACTATCAACGGTAAGAAGTATGCATTCGATAACTATGGTAGAATGATTGACGGTTTCGTAGTACTTAAGATGCAGGGTAACGCTTCCGGTGCAGGTTACAGCTCAAAGGATATCGTTGAGAAGCTTGACGATGAGAACAGATATGATACAGAGGATCGCTATGATGCATTTGTAAAGGCTAATGACAGCTCATTCAAGTCAGGAGAACTTAGAGCATACTACTTCGGTAGCAGCGATGACGGTTCTATGAAGACAGGTAAGCAGAACGTTGATATCGACGGCGAGAAGCTTACATTCGAGTTTGAGAAGAACGGTTCTAAGAAGGGTGTAGGTATTGTTGGTATGAGTGACCACAAGTTCTATATCGGTGGTAAGCTTGCTACAGCTGACAGTGATAACAAGATAGAGATTGTTGTACTTGACAGAAATAATCAGCTTGTTTCAAAGCAGAGCGTAGCAGATGCTCTTGCTGCATACAGCACAAGATCTAAACAGCATAAAAAGTCAAACGGTGACGTAGAGTACACAGAGTACGAGCTCAACAACCTTCCTACAGGAGCTAAGGCATATGTTGTTAACACAACAGGTGCTATGGTTAAGAGCGGTACAAAGAAGGATGGAGAAGATTACAAGGTTAAGACATCTAACTACACAGTAGATTGGGTTCGTCTTGATGAATAATCTCAGGTAATTTTATAGGTTTTATAGGCTTGAGGTGGAGCGTGGCGAAGCCTCATGGCATCTGATAAATCTAATGCGAGAGGGATACTTTCCTATGGGAGGGTGTCTCTCTTTTTTGTACAGGGGTTAATGGGTATATGTAAGAAGTATTGTGAGTATTTTTGATTATGTATATTTTCAAAAACAAGAATAATTCTTATTATTAGTACTTGACATTTTCTTAGATATGGTACATAATAATAGCACATTGAGGTTGTGCAAAATTAAATTAGTCGTTTGATTTATATTAAGCTCATGCATGACCGAAGAATATAGGAGGACAAATGTTAAAAGATTTTAAAGAGTTTGCTTTTAAGGGCAATGTTTTGGACATGGCGATAGGTGTTATCATAGGTGCGGCTTTCGGTAAGATAGTTACATCTTTGGTAAATGATTTGATTATGCCTATCATATCTATTCTGACAGGCGGTATCAACTTCACAAATTTGAAGTTCGTTATCACTCCTGCACATGGAGATGTTGCCGAGAATGCTGTAGCATACGGCTCATTTATCCAAAATGTAGTTGATTTCCTCATCATCGCATTCTGTATATTCTTATTCGTAAGGCTTATAGAGAAGTTTAAGAAGAAAGAGGAAGTGAAGGTAGAGGCTCCTAAAAAGGCAGATGATGTTGTTCTTCTTGAGGAAATAAGAGATTTGTTAAAGGCAAAGAAATAAGGAGGAAATATGTTTTATCGTTGTGCACACTGTGGAAAGATTGTTTCGGTAGTAGTTAACGGTGGCGGTACACTTACTTGCTGCGGTGATGAGATGCAGCTTTTAAAGGCCAATACAACTGATGCGGCTAAGGAGAAGCACGTACCGGCAGTTACTGTTGAAGGAAATAAGGTTGTTGTTAATGTAGGTAGTGTAGATCACCCTATGACACCTGAGCATTATATTCAGTTTATCATGATTGAGACAAATCTTGGTAAGCAGTATAAGGGACTTACACCTGAGGATAAGCCACATGCTGAGTTTGTTTTACAGGACGGTGAGAAATTAGTGGCAGCTTATGAGTATTGTAATTTACATGGTTTATGGAAGGCAGAGGTGTAATTATGAAATATGTATGTGACGTTTGCGGATGGGAATATGACGAGACAGTAGGAGATCCTGATAACGGAATAGCTCCGGGAACAAAGTGGGAAGATCTCCCGGATGATTTTGTATGTCCTCTCTGCGGAGTAGGTAAGGATGAGTTTTCTAAGGAAGGCTGATTGATATAATGATTTTTAAGAGCCCTGAGGGGCTCTTTTTATTATATTTGTGTGCGTTAACTATATATGCTATACTTGAATCTAAGCAGGTAAAGCAATGAGGATGATGATGGAAAACATTTATAATGATATAATCTTTAAGTCTCCTCCGACTCTCAAGGTGCCGCTGTCAAGGAGTGAGAGAGCCGCACAGTATCTGGCATTTGAGGCGGTGCTTAGCGGCAGCAAGCTTTTGGAGATGGCAGAGGAGATTTGGCTTAGGGAGTATGCTCCTGAGGACTACCAAAGAGAAGTGAAAAAGAACAGGTAATACTATGATTTGCGATTTTTGCATAAATTATATATATGACGAAGATGAGGAAGGTTATATATGTGATGTGGATATGGATGAGGACGACTACATCAGGATGAGGAGCAGCGAATACACCACCTGCCCGTATTATAGGAATAATGACGACTACTTGATAGTAAGGAAACAGATTTGATGGAAATTGTTATAGAGAAGCTGCTTGAAAAGCCGGATGTGACAGTGATTGACATAAGACCTGAGCATGAGTTTGTAAGAGGCAATATACCGAACTCTGTCAATATAGCCGAAGATGAATTGCTAAAAAGGATTGAGGAGTTTGATAAAAGTGATGAAATATGTCTGGTCTGTGCTACAGGTAATAAGACAGAATATCTGAGCGAAGAACTTGAGAGTTTGGGCTATGAGAATGTATACAATCTAAAAGGCGGCTATGAAGCCTATATGAAGCTTAAGCTGAACGAGTTTTTAAAAAATGAGAGTGAAAGCCGTAAGGAAGATAATAAAGCTAGGGATATTGAAAGAAGCATAATAAAGAAGTTTCGAAAGAGCATCTGGAGAAAGTTCACTGCGGCAATCAATGAGTATGAGCTGATAAAAGACGGCGACAAGATTGCGGTTTGTATATCGGGCGGCAAGGACTCCATGCTTATGGCAAAGCTTTTTCAGGAGTTGCTTCGTCACGGCAAGAAAAACTTCGAGCTTGTATTTTTGGTAATGAATCCGGGATATGACGATATCAATTATCAGACAATACTTGACAATGCAAAGCTTTTGGATGTACCTATAACGGTGTTTGAATCTTCGATATATGATATTGTGGCGGAGGATGAGAAGTCTCCATGTTATCTGTGTGCAAGGATGAGAAGAGGACATCTCTATGCAAAGGCTAAGGCACTCGGTTGCAACAAGATTGCACTGGGGCATCATTTTGACGATGTTATAGAGACTATTGTGATGGGTATGTTATACGGTGCTCAGATACAGACAATGATGCCCAAGCTCCATTCCACCAATTTTGAGGGAATGGAACTTATCAGACCGCTCTATCTGATAAGGGAAGACGATATAATACATTGGGCAAAGTATAATGAACTGAATTTTATCAGATGTGCATGCAGGCTTACAGATAACTGCTCGATATCTGAGACCGGAGACAAGGGCTCTATGAGGGCCGAGGTAAAGAAACTTATAAGGGAGTTGGCTGCAAAGAATCCGTATATTGAGAAGAATATTTTCAGAAGTGTGGAGAATGTCAGCCTGGATACAGTGATAGCTTATAAGAAGAACGGCATTAAGCATTCATTCTTGGAAAGCTATGATTAAGAGGAATTTTGTATGAGTGAAGAAACTTTGAATATTATGGTGGCTACAGATCTTCACTATCTTTCAAAGAGTATCAATGACGGTGGAGAGGCCTTTTGCAATGTGATGTCTAAGGGCGACGGCAAGGTGATGACATATATCGAAGAGATTGTGGATGCGTTTGTGCTTGAAGTTATAAAAAGAAAGCCGGATGCTCTGCTTTTGCTTGGAGATTTGACTTTCAACAGTGAAAGAATAAGTCATATAGAACTGGCTGCAAAGCTTGATAATATAGTTGGGGCAGGAGTGCCTGTGTATCTGATACCCGGTAATCACGATATAAATCATGAAAGATGTATGGGATTTCGCGGCAGTGAGGTCTATAAGGTGGATAGCGTATCCGCTAATGAGTTTCAAGAGATTTATCATAACTGCGGATACTCTGTGGCGGAGTATTTTGATAAGTCTTCTGCAAGCTATGTGGCAAAGCTTTCTAAGAGTCTCTATGTTATAATGCTTGATACAAACTCATACAGTCAAAATTATTTAGGTGAAGAAGCGCTTATTTGGCTTGAGAATGTATTAAAGGAGATATCAAAGCCTGATGTAGATATACTGGGAGTCAGCCACCAAAATCTTTTGGAGCATAATTTTATGTTTACGGAAGGTTTTATGATAAAGAATGCGCAAAGGATAGAAGAGATTTACAAGAAGTACAATGTAAAATTGAACTTAAGCGGTCATATGCATATACAACATATTGAAGACAGGGGTGTGGCGGAAATAGTTACATCCTCACTGGCGGTCGCGCCGAATCACTTTGCAAATATTTTATACGACGGTAAGAGTTTTAAATATTTGACACAGTCTTTGGAAGTTGAAGCGGTAGACGGTTTTAAAAGTATCAGTAGGCATGAGTTTGACGGTGTCGGAGAAAGGCAGCTTGTAAGGCTGTTTAAGACACATGGGTTTGAGGATATCAGTGAGTCGGATATTGAAAAAATGGGTAAGGCCTTTGTAAGAATGAATGAGAAATATTTTGCAGGTGAGATTTTTGATGTTGACGAATTTGAAGAAGGAATAAAGCTTTGGGAAGAGCAGCCTGAGAGCTTTACTTCAGTCTATATAAAGAGTATATTGGAATCTGTATGCAAAAATCAGAATATATTTGAAGTGAGATTATAGAAAGGGAAATATGGAGAAATTTTTAGATAGATTTTTAGGTTATGTTAAGAAGAATACAAGATCGGACGATACCAAGGCGGGGGTAGTGATTCCGTCCACAGCTTCACAGATGGAGTTTTTAAAAGATCTTAGCGAGGAGTTAAAGGAGATAGGCCTTGTAGACGTGAAGATAAATGAAAAGAACGCATTCCTCACTGCGACTCTTCCCGCCAATGTGGAAAATGCTCCTGTAATAGGATTTATTGCACATGTGGATACTGCCGACTTTAATGCGGAGAATATTTCACCGCAAATTCATGAAAATTATGACGGTAATGATATTGTACTTGGAGACAGCGGATTTGTACTCTCACCAAAGGAGTTTGTGAATCTGAGAAACTATATCGGACAGACTCTTATCACTACTGACGGCACTACACTGCTCGGTGCGGACGATAAGGCCGGTGTATGTGAGATTGTGTCCGCCATGGAGTATCTTATAAACAATCCGCAGATAAAGCACGGTAAGATACGTGTGGCTTTCGGATGTGACGAGGAAATCGGTGTAGGTGCCGATCACTTTGATGTAAAAGATTTCGGCTGTGACTTTGCCTATACCATGGACGGCAGCGCGGTAGGTGAGCTTCAGTTTGAGTGCTTTAATGCCGCCGAAGCTAAGATTGATATACTCGGTAAGAGTGTACATCCGGGAGATGCAAAGAATAAGATGATAAATGCTCTTACAATCTCAAGAGAGATACAAAATGCAATGCCTCTTGTATGTGTGCCTGAAAAAACTGAAAACAGAGAGGGCTTTATACATTTGATAGAGGCTCACGGAAATGTGGAAAATGCAAGTCTGACATATATTATCAGAGACCATGACAAGACTCTTTTTGAGAATAAAAAGTATATTGTGAAGAAGGTCTGTGAGGATATCAATGAGAGATATGATATAGAAAGAGTGAAGCTTTCCATGCATGATGAGTACTACAATATGGTGGATATCATAAAGAAGGACACAAGAAGCGTGGATATTGCAACAAAGGCTATGGAAGTCTTAGGAATAGAGATGAACAAGGCGCCTATCAGAGGCGGAACGGACGGTTCCAAGATATCATTTATGGGACTGCCGACTCCGAATATCTTTGCAGGCGGTGAAAACTTCCACGGCAGATTTGAGTTTGTCAGTGTGGAGTCCATAAAGAAGGCTATTGATGTGATTGTTGAGATAGTAAAGATAGCGGCAGAGAAATAATATATTTATAAAAAAGGTTTTACCGGATACAATGAATGTAAGGTAAAACCTTTTTTTTAGATGATAAAGTCGTTTCCGGGATCTTCCACTATCAAATCCGCTATGGATATACTGTCAAAGAAGTTGTTGATCATCTTTGAGAGTCTGCTCCACATATCTATAGTACGATATTCGCTGGTGCGATACATACTGTCGGTATCTTCTTCATCAATCATTATATTTTCTTCTGCAATTCTAAGTACCTCACCTACCGTGATGTCGCTTGGTCTCTTGGTCAGTTTATAGCCGCCGCCCTTGCCCCTTAAGCCTACAAGCAGTTTGTTTTTTACAAGTAGTTTTATAATGCTTTCAAGGTACTTTTCCGATATATCCTGTCTCTTGGCGATATCACGAAGCGGTATAAAATCATCCGACTGATTCTCAGTCAAATCAATCATTACAAGCAGTGAGTATCGTCCCTTTGTTGAAATCTTCATATTATTACCTACCTTTATTTATAATCCTATTATACAGGTAGGTAATAGGCAAATCAAGCAAATAATAAAACATATGTAAAAAATATGCTTTATATACTATCCTAAATAGATATCTTTATACTCATCCTTGTTTTTATCAAACCACTTTACGGCGTATGAACAGCTTGCCTTTATCTTTTTATTGTGAGTTTTGGCATAGCTTATTACTTCAAGCATAAGCCTGGCGGCTATTCCGCATCCTCTGAGGCTGTCATCCACAAAGGTGTGGTCTATAATTATTGTATTGTCATCTAAGTTAGGGAATGTGACCTCGGCAACCATCTTACCCGCATCATCATTCATATAAATTCTACCGTCTGTTATATTAAACATAGTACCTCCAATCTTTTTATAAGAGTAGCATTTTAAGAAGAAAAGTCAAGGTGTCAAATTTTGTATATTTGAGATTTTTACATATATTGACAGCTATATATCTTTATGCTAATATTACATAGATGCTGCTGTGGCACAGGTGGTAGCGCACCTCATTGGTAGTGAGGAGGTCACGGGTCCGAGTCCCGTCAGCAGCTTTAAGTTTAACCCTTGATTTTACAAGGTTTTTTTTATTTGTGTGATATTTCGTGTTAAAAGCTTATGTATATCTGTAGATTCCTCGAACGCTTACTTCGCCGCTTATTATTCTTTTTATTTTTCCGTTTGCATTTACAAGTAAGGCTCCGGTCTCATCAATACCCAGTGCCGTGGCAGGGTACTCGCCCTTAGGGTCAAGTATCATGACCTCTCTTCCTATATTGGCTAAACGGCTCTCATACTTTGATTTTAGAATGCTCATATCCTCAGTCTGCATAAAAGTATCAAGGTCTTCATAGAAATGATATATTGCACTTGAAATTATTTTGGCTCTGTCGGCTTTGGTACCGGTTTCAAGTAAGAGTGAAGAGGCGGTATCCTTTATATCATCGGGAAATGCGGTATCATATACATTGATTCCCACTCCCGATATAATATATTTGATACCGTCCATATCACAGCTCATTTCTGTAAGTATGCCACAGATTTTCTTTGAGTTGATAACGATGTCGTTCGGCCACTTTATAAGAGGAGATATATGGTAAAGTTCCTCTATTGCATCACAGATTGCGGTTGCCATAATGAGAGTGATCATAGAAGCCTTTTCAAGTGAAATATTCGGTCTGATACAAAGGCTCATATAGATACCTGTAGAGCTTGGCGAACTCCAACTTCTGCCAAGTCTGCCTCTACCCAGAGTCTGAGTATCGGCTACTACAAGAAAATCCGAGGGGATGGAATCCGCCGCCTTTTTGGCATAAGTATTGGTGGAGTCTATACTGTTAAAATACAAAATCTTAGGGAAAACCTTGCAGTCATACAGATGCATACAGGTCTCTATCTCAGCTTCATTCAGAATACTTTTATTCTTGGTAAGAAGATATCCCTTATTGTTGACCGACTCGATATCATAGCCGTCATTTTTCAGTGCGGTGACGGCTTTCCATACAGCGGTTCTTGATACTCCAAGCTTATTTGAGATATCTTGACCGGATACATGGCTGTCGCTTGAAAGCAATATTTTTAAAACTTCGTCCTTTAACATATTACTCCTTAAAATGTATCAAGTGGGAATCGAACCCACCATCTTCAGAGTCGGAGTCTGATGCGTTATCCGATACGCTATTGATACAAAAATTTATATTATGATGCCTGATGCAAATAAACATCGGTATCACAAATATTAGAAAATTATATCATTTTTTATAATAAATTGATAGGTGATTTTTATTTCGAAATTTGATAAAATTATAGAAGTATGTTTTTAAGTCTATATGGATTTTGCAAAGGCAAGTCTGTGTATAAAAGCAGTTTAAACAGTATTATTAGTATAAAGAGGAAGTTATGAAGAATAGAAAAATAATAACGGGGCTGGGTATGATGGCGGTAATGATGGCGGTAGCTACAGGATGCAGCAAGAATGTCGCTACAACAACTCAAAGCACAGAGGCGACAACTACGGTACCTGAGTCTACAATGTCTGAAGAGGAAAAGAAGTTATCGGATTATAAGACCTACGGTATGCAAAAGGATCCGATTCCGGGCATTGTGGAGCTTGTAAAGAACTATCAGTACTCAAAGGTCAATGCGGATGCAAGAAGAATGTACAATGTGTTCGGAAGAAGTGATGAGGACGGACTTGCAGATTTACAAACAAAGCTTAACGATGAAGCCAAGGTTTATGAGTCGTTTGATGATACAGTCACCTATGTGACAAAGGGATATGAGCCGAACTCATATGTTGTATTTATCAGTTCAAATGTAAAGTTCCATGACATTGATACAAAGGCGCCTATGCTTACTTGGGCATATGTGATGGAAAATCCTAAGGACGCTTTCTATATGGTGGAAAATGACAAGATGACCGAGGATGAAAAGAAGTATGTGGATGAGGTTTCAAAGTCCGAGGATATCATTGCACTTGATGCACAGATGAGAAAGGACCTTGCAGCAGCCGTAACAAGCGATATTCAGCTTGGTACACTTTACTCTATCTGGGTTAAGAACGCTTCAACAAATGAGACTGCGGCAGCTGCCGAGACAAGCGCTGCAGCCGAAACTTCAAGTGCCGAGTCAAGTGAAGAAGAAAGCACTGTAGAGAGTATCACTGAAACAACCAAGAACGAGGCTAATATATCCATAGCAGAGACAAAGAGCGGTAACTAAGATGGATGTAAAGGATTTTTGGTATGATTTGCCAGAGGAACTTATAGCACAGGACCCGCTTGAGGACAGAGCGTCTTCAAGGCTTTTGGTACTTGATAAGAATACCGGTGAGATTACACATAAGCACTTCTATGATATTATAGACTACTTGGACGAGGGAGATTGTCTGGTTCTTAATGAGACCAAGGTAATACCTGCAAGGCTTATGGGAGTAAAAAAAGATACAGGTGCGGCGATAGAGATATTGCTGCTTAAGAGAAAGTCAAAGACCGCTTGGGAATGTCTTGTAAAGCCGGGGAAAAAGTGCAAGGTCGGTGCGGTAATTGAATTCGGTGACGGTTTGCTTATAGGAACTATAAGCGATATCGTGGAAGAGGGAAACAGAATCATAGAGTTTGAGTTTGACGGTATCTTTGAGGAGATACTTGACAAGCTTGGAACCATGCCGCTTCCTCCCTATATTACACATACTCTTAAGGATAAAAACAGGTATCAGACCGTATACGCAAAGAATGAGGGTTCGGCGGCGGCTCCTACGGCAGGACTGCATTTTACGAAGGAATTGCTTAAGAGAATAGAGGAAAAAGGAATCAGACTTGCCAAGGTGACACTTCATGTCGGACTTGGAACATTCAGACCTGTGAAGGTGAGTGATGTAAACGATCATCATATGCATTCGGAGTTTTTTCAGATTTCAAAAGAGGCTGCGGATATAATCAACAGCACAAAGGCAAACGGGAAAAGAGTCATATGTGTGGGAACTACAAGCACCAGAACCGTAGAGAGTGCGGCGGATGAGAACGGACATCTTGAGGAGAAATCGGGATGGACTGAAATCTTTATATATCCGGGATATAAGTTTAAGGTGTTGGATGCGCTTATTACAAACTTCCATTTACCTGAGTCCACTTTGGTGATGCTTGTGAGCGCATTGGCAGGCAGAGAAAATATTTTGAATGCATACGAAGAGGCGGTGAAGGAGAGATACAGATTCTTCAGCTTCGGGGATGCGATGTTTATAAAGTAATTTTTAGGAAAGGATTTTTATGAAAAAGAGAAAAAGTTTTGTGGCATTGCTTATTTTATCATTGCTTACGGCAATGATGAGCTTCAGTGCATACGCCGCTTCGGTAAGGAAGGTCAGTACAAGCAATTACACACCGGTTCAGAGTGAGCCGTCTACAAGAATTTATGTAAGCAAGATGAACAAAGAACTTACATTGATAGCGGACAATAAGGTGGTAGGCAAGTGGCCTTGCAGCCTCGGAGAGTTTTCAGCCAACGGAACAAAACAAAAGCAGGGAGACAGAACCACTCCAACCGGTGATTACTATATCTGTGTAAGAAACGACAAGAGTGCATATCATCTTTCACTCGGACTTTCTTATCCGGACAAGGCGGCTGCCGACAGAGGATTTGAGGCGGGTATCATTTCTCAGGCCGAGAAGGATGCTATATACAGTGCGATTGACAAGAAAGTATGCCCTCCGTGGAATACTGCACTTGGCGGAGCAATAATGATTCACGGCAACTATCAAAAGGGTGTACCTACAGCGGGATGTGTTGCTGTAAGTGACAATGTAATGGATATTCTGTGGCCGTACGGACAGCTTGGAATCAAGGTTTCGGTAGGACCGTAAATATATAAGGCATATTGTAGCAGGGCTATGATATGCCTGTTTTTATAAAAAAATCCGGAGGGATAGATGAATATCAGATTGGCAAATACCTTGGATACAAACAGAATATTTGAGATATATGAGTACGCAAGAGCATATATGAAAGCCCACGGCAATTCTCATCAATGGGGAGATGACAGGCCTGAAAAATCTCTTATAAAAGACGATATAAAAAATCAAAGATGTTATGTAATGGAGGATGAGGGTCATATATTTGCCTGCTTTGTATTTACAATAGGATTTGAAAAAGAATATGAGGCAAAATTTTCTTCAAAAGTCGAGTACGGCGTGATACACAGAGTCGCAAGTGACGGCAGTAAAAGAGGTATTGTAGAGCGGATAGTGGACTTTGCAAAGGGGAAAGTAAATTTGATTAGGATAGATACACATGAGGACAATAAAACCATGCAAAAGGCCATAGAGAGGCAAAACTTTAAAAGACTTGGTATAATATATTTGAAAGACAAAAGTCCAAGGATTTTGTATGAATTAAAGGAGGGTTTATGATAAGACATGTAAAGGATGATGATTTGGATAGACTGGCAACGATAGAGGCGGCATCTTATCCGAAGGCTGAGGCGGCAAGCAAGGAAAGTATAAAAAAGAGAATGGAGAGCTTCCCGGAGTGCTTTTGGATTTTGGAAGAGGACGGCGTTATAAAGAGTTTTATAAACGGTATGGCCACGGATGAAGAGGATTTGACAGATATTATGTATGACGACGCGTCCATGCACAAAAAAGACGGAAAGTGGCAGATGATATTTTCGGTAGTTACTGAAAAATCTTACAGAGGTCAAGGTCTTGCAAAACAGGTGATGAACAAGGTAATAGAGGACTGTAGGGCAAGGGGACGAAAAGGAATAGTGCTTACCTGTAAAGACGGACTCAGATTATTCTATGAAGGATTCGGATATAAGGATGAGGGCATATCACAGTCAAATCACGGAGATACCATCTGGTATAAGATGAGACTTACATTCTAATAAGCATAAAGACCGGTATATGCCGGTCTTTAATATTATCAACTGTTTTCAAATTTTTTCTCAGATATCAGTTCCTGTATATAATCTATAAACAGCTTGATTTCAGGGACTATCTTTTTGGAGTTCATGCAGTGCAGTGAAAAATATCTGGTTTTGGAACTCTCAAGCGGATAGGTAATTATCTGATCGCTACCCAAAAGATTTTGTATGGAAAATCTTGAACATATGCTGATACCTACGCCGCCCACTATCATATGCTTTATGGATTCAAGGTCGTTTGTCTGTACAACCACATTAAGTTCGGTCTTCTTTATTCCGAGACTTTCAAGCAGCTTGCTTGCAATAAACTGTGTACCTGAACCGTTTGCCCTAAGTATCATAGGGTGTTTCAATATATCTGATATTTTTGCATTGCTTTCCTTGAGGCGGCGGTATTCATCAGTAGCAGGTGTGACAAGCATAAGTTGATCGCTGCACACCTTTATAGATTCACACATAGGTGAACTTACTTCCTTGCCGGTAAATGCTATGTCCACACTGCCGTTTTGCAAAAGTTCCCCTATTTCATCGCTGCCGCCCTGCCAAATACTGAAATGTATCTCAGGATGTTTTTGCCTGAAGTCGGATATTATCTGCGGCAAAAGATATGTGGACGGAATGGATGAGGCTCCAAGGTGTATCAATTTTTTCGTTGTCTGTTGTAACGAGAGTATGGCCTGATCTTTGGTCTCCACTATTTTTCTGGCATATGCAAGGAAGGCTTCTCCCTCGGAGGTCAGAGTAATTGACTTGGTGGTACGAAGAAGCAATTTCTTGCCAAGGTCGTCCCCAAGATTTTGTATATGTGAACTTACGGTTGACTGTGATAAATATAAATACTTTGCGGCCTGTGAGAAACTTTTCAGTTCTGCCGTAGCAACAAAGGCTTCCAATTGTCTAAATTCCATGACGATCTCCTTAGATAAGATTTTCTCTCATCTATTATATAGTAAAGTGGTTAAACTTGCCACTATATAGAACATTGTAAGCCGCTGAAAGCTTTAAAAACAGTGCTGAAAGACTTTTTTGAAAAAATTTTAATTTTTTTTTGAAAAAGTGTTGACATATGTTTGTATGTATTGTATTATATCGAAGTGTTCAGCGAACAGCAAACACAAAAACTTAAAAAAGCGCCTTTAGCTCAGTTGGTAGAGCAGTAGACTCTTAATCTATTTGTCCAGGGTT
>CAUQKD010000002.1:0-34867 GCA_963518365.1 uncultured Lachnoanaerobaculum sp.
GTGGTACCCTGATTTAATACCGCATCGGCATATGAATCATTCTTTGTATGCAAAATTCCTCCGATACTGCCGTTTAAAATTCCCTTGTCGCACTCACTCTTTATATAATCCGCCCACTCTCTTATCAGTACAATCTCGGCATCACCAAGTACTGATGCTTCTTTACGCACATTCGGGTCCTCAACAAAGCCTAAGCTGCTTGTAGTCACAAGTGAAATAAGTATTTCACCGTTGTACTCACTTCTTCTCACAAGTAAATGTCTTAAAAAACCGGTATGAGTATTTTTGTGAAAATAAGATATATTTCTCTCCTTAAAAAAGTTTAATGTAAGCTCAATCAACTTTGTAAAATCACTGTCAACTATCTTACATCCGAATACATTTACTATATCATAGTGGCTGCCCCTCTTGTGCATACCCAGTGCAAGATCTCCGTCTTTTTTCTCATCACCGAATGAAAACTCCATTTTATTTCTGTATGCAAGATACTTTGGCGACGGAATAACTCCCTCCCACAAAAAATCATTGTCTGTAGCACCTTCCATAAGCGCTCGCAGCTGCTCATCCTTTAATTTAAGCTGATTTTCATAGCTTAATGTCTGATATGTACAGCCGCCACAGGTTTCATAATGTATACAAGGGTCTTCATTGTCTTCAAACCAAGACTTCTCCACCACATTTAAGACTCTGCCCTCAAGCTTTCCCTTTCTCTTCTTTGTAACCGCAAACTCTACGGTCTGACCGAGGATACCTTTTTTTATAAGTACCCTTTCGCCTTCACAGTCCGCATATGCACTGTCGGGAAAATTGCTTTCCACAATCTGTCCGCTTAAGATATCACCTTTTTTCATCATCACCTCACAAGATATTACAAATATTTATCCTCTTACAAAATATGGCGACCAAAAGGTCGCCATCTACATTTAAAAATTATTCTTCTTTTTCGTCATCATCAAAGTCATAGTCAAAATCATCATCGAAGTCATCTTCGAAATCTTCAAGATAATCAGGTGTGAAGAACTTATATACTGCAAATGCAATACCTGCTACAGCGGCAATAGCACCGATAATAGCCAAAACCCATATAATGGTATTTTTCTTCTTCTCGTCTTCTTCCCTCTTAGTCAACAGACTGTTAAGTCTTGAAGCATTAACCAATTCTTCCATCTTGGAACTCAAATTATTAAATTTATCCATAACCATACCTCTCTTTAAAGATATATTTTCCTATCAAGTCAGCCATAAATGCTTAACCACTCAATTAAAGAATTTTATCATACTTTTGCCAACTTGGCAAATCCCGCATACATCTTTTTTATACCGAATTTTTCAAAGTTCACCTTTACTTCAAAATCCTTTTCTCCGTCCACTATTTCAAGTACTTTTCCGACACCGAACTTTATATGCTTTACAGTATCTCCCACCTTATAGTCAAGGCTTTTAGGTCTTTCCACCTTAAACTGCTTACCGAAATTTAAAGTGTTTTTGACATTATCAGGTTTAGCCTTATTCTCCCAAGGCAGAGCTTCATCATAGGAATAAGTACTCTGCTTATACTTTTTCTCACTGTCAAGCACATGCTTATTGAGTAAATCTCTTGGAATTTCACTTACAAATCTTGAAAGCAGCGAATACCTTGTCTCACCGTTTATCATCCTTTGCTTTGCGGATGTTAAAATCAGGTTTTTCTTAGCCCTTGTAATACCTACATAGGCCAGTCTTCTCTCCTCCTCCAAATCCTCTCTTGAGTTTGAACTCATAGCACTTGGAAAAAGTCCTTCTTCCATGCCTGCAAGGTATACAGTATCAAACTCAAGCCCCTTGGCACCGTGTAAAGTCATAAGAGTGATCCTGTCGGCATTTTCATCCATTCTGTCAATATCCGCCACCAAAGATACCTCTTCAAGGAAAAGTGAAAGCTCACCGTCCTCATAGTCAACCGACTTGTTTACAAGCTCTTCTATATTTTCTTTTCTGCTCTCTCCTTCTATTTCACCCTCTTCATACAGACTTTGTATATAACATGTTCTATCCAAGAGTTCTTCAATCATATTTGCAATATTTGCCTTTTTTGCCACCTTATCTCTGAATTCTTCAATCATTGCAATAAAGCTCTTGATTTTATCCGCCGCCTTACCTATTCCGATATTCTCGCAGATAGTCATAGCGTCATACAGGCTGATACCGTTTTCATTGGCATAATCAACTACTTTTGAAATGGTGGTCGCACCTATTCCTCTCTTCGGCACATTTATTATTCTAAGCAGTGCAATATCGTCGCTTCCGTTTGCAATCGTCTTAAGATAGGCAAGCACATCCTTTATTTCTTTTCTTTGGTAGAAGTTCACACCGCCTACAAGCTGATAAGGCACTCCAAGTGCTACACATCTCTCCTCCAAAAGTCTGGACTGTGCATTGGTTCTGTAAAGTACGGCAAAATCTTTAAAATTGTCATTTGCCTTGGCTCTTATATCCTTTATTATAAAATCCGCTTCGGCATTGGCATTTGCAAACTGTTGCAGTTCTATATTTGCCCCTGTCTCTCCCTCTGTCCAAAGGCTCTTATCCTTTCTGCCTCTGTTATTTTTTATAACGGCATTTGCCGCATCCAGAATATTGCCTGTGGATCTGTAATTTTGTTCAAGCTTAATAACCTTTACACCTTCAAACTTGTCTTCAAAGCTTAGGATATTCTCAATATTTGCACCTCTGAACTTATAAATACTCTGGTCGTCGTCACCTACTACACAGATATTTTTATATTTCTGTGCCAAAAGGTATATAAGCCTGAACTGTGCCGTATTGGTATCCTGATACTCATCTACCATAATATATCTGAATCTGTTTTGATAATAATCAAGTACATCGGGGCAGTTCTCAAACAGCTCCACACTCCTGCAAATCAGATCGTCAAAATCCAGCGCATTATTCTTTTTTAAATTGCTTTGATATATTTCATAAAGTTTTGCCACACCCTTTTCATAGCTGTCTGTAGCTGACTTCATATACTCAACCGGTGAAATCAGCTCATTTTTACAATTTGATATGGCATTAAGTACAGCTCTTTCCTTATAAACTCTTGAGTTGATATCATTTTCTTTAAAGATTTTTTTCATAAGAGTTCTTTGATCGTCACTGTCATATATAGTGAAGTTGTTATCAAACCCTATCTTATCTATAAATCTTCTAAGGAATCTTACACAGCTTGAGTGAAAAGTCATAACCCAGACAAAGTTTCCGTCTTCTCCGATGAGATTGGTTATTCTCTCCTTCATCTCCTTGGCGGCCTTATTGGTGAAGGTTATCGCCATTATATTGTACGGATCTATATGCTTGTCATTTATCAAATATGCAATTCTATGCATAAGTACACCTGTTTTACCTGAACCCGCACCTGCCAAAAGCAAAAGCGGTCCTTCTGTAGTAAAAACAGCCTGCTTTTGTTTATCATTTAATTTATCATATATAGTAGACATAGTACCTCTAAAAACTTTTCTTTACTTCATTGTAGACCAAAACATATGTTCTTGCAAGCCTTATAGAAGTTCTTCTTTTATCTTCTTATTGATATAATTAAGCACCCTTTTCTTATCCGCACTCCACTGCGGCTCAATCAAAACTCTTTTATCTCCGTC
This sequence comes from uncultured Lachnoanaerobaculum sp., assembly GCA_963518365.1. Lineage (GTDB taxonomy): Bacteria > Bacillota > Clostridia > Lachnospirales > Lachnospiraceae > Lachnoanaerobaculum. Next base: position 3,636 of record CAUQKD010000002.1, read on the forward strand.
GCCTGTCATTCTGTGAACAACTGTATTTTTAGGTAAGAGCTTCAGGCAATTTATAAGAACCCTTGTATACTCCTCAAGGCTCATTATCTTAAAGGGATGCTTTTCATACTCGCTTGCAAGTCTTGTCCCTTTTAAAATATGAAGTCCGTGTATTTTAATGCCGTCTATATTCTTTTTACTTAAATACTTAACCGTTGCATACATATCCTCTTCACTCTCACCCGGCAAACCGAGAATCATATGAACTATTACTTCAAAATTCCTTTTCTTCAGCTCGCTATATGTCTTTTCAAATACATCAAGTGTATAACCTCTGTTAAAAGCCCTTGCCGTATTTTCATTTATTGTCTGTAGCCCCAGTTCAATCCAAACAGGTTTGATTTTATTCAATCTCTCAAGAGAATTTAACATATCTTCACTGAAGCAATCAGGTCTTGTAGCAACAGAAAGTGCCACCACCTCATCCTTATTTATTACACATTCAAACAAACCGATGAGTCTTTTTGTGTCACCGTAAGTATTTGAAAATGATTGAAAATATGCGATATACCTTCTGTCGGCTGCATTTATCGAGTTTGGAAACTTTTTTGATATAAGTGCCTTGGCTCTATCTATCTGCAAGTCCAAATCCATAACATCTATGGCAAACTCACCCGACCCCTTTTCAGAGCAAAAACTACAGCCACCCACCCCAACCTTTCCGTCACGGTTGGGACAGGTGGCTCCGCTGCTCAGTGCCAATCTGTACACTTTTGTTCCAAATTTTTCTTTACAATAATCCGATAATCTTCTCATAAATCCCTCTTCCCTCCCTCACACAAACAGTCAGTAATCGGTAATAACGGTTATCTATAATCATACATTTGTACACTGTCGGGGCATAACCATGATATTTGACTTGCCCAAGGTCGATATGTGTGCAAAGTGCAGTTTTTACTCGCCCTGAATATGCTACCGTCTAAAAAATATTATTCTATAAGTTCAGTAGTCCAGTTGGTTTCCTGAATTTTATTATCTATAAGTCTTATTTCTTTTGAAATAAGATCCGTCTCTTTTTGCCAAGCCTTTACATCTATTGCAGGCATTATCTTTATCTCGGTACCTCTCGCCCTGTTAGTATTACTGTTTCCTGTATATACGGTATCTCTATACGCACTTACCTTTACTGAAAGAGCATCCTTTCTTGCAAGCAATTGAGTAACAGACTTTCCGTCAATAAATGTCTCACAATTTGTTTTATTGATAGCCGCTATCAGATATGACAATCTTTCAATACAGGAATCCAGCTCTTTTTTCAAAGCCATAGGCTCTTCTGTCGGCTCTTCGCCTTCCTGAACCAGAACATTTCTTTCAAGTCTGTCTTTTAAATCGTCTATTTTAATATTCAGGTCCGCTCTCTCCTGTAATGCAACCGCTAATCTCATATTATTTTTTCTCCTTTATTTGAATAACTATTGATAAAAGTATAAAGCATATACCTATAAAAATCCTTATATTCATATTCTCGCCAAGGAATATTACTCCAAGTAAAATACTGCTCACCGGCTCAATTGTACTGAGCAGAGCTGCAGTCTGCGCTCCGCACATAGGCGCACCTACCTGAAAAGCACAAAGTGCCGATGTTGAAATCACAGCAGCCATAAAAATACTTATTGCAACAGCCGTAGTATCCATCTCAAATCTTACCTTGCCTAAAACGACCATTATAATAGCTATCTCTACGGCTACCAAAAAAGAAAGCCATGCAGACATCTTAACTACAGGTATTCTTGAAGATTTTCCATGAGTCAGCACTATAATATATATTGCGTACCCCACACCTGAGGCAAGCGCCAACACCATACCGAGAATATTTATATTTCCGTCAGGCTGATAAAATACTCCTATACCTATAGCGCAAAATATTAGACATAACAGCTTGATTTTACTTATTTTCTTCCTAAAAATCAATAATTCAAGCAATATAACCGCCGCCGGATATGAAAAATGCAGTGTAGACGCAAGTCCTGACGATATATAGCCGTATGATACAAACAGCAATATACACATAACGGTCTCAGGAACAGACAAAATCAGCACGGAAAAAAACTCATCCTTGCTAAGTTTCATACCTGTACCGATAAGCATAGAAATTATGGCAAATACAATTCCGCTTACAAAAAACCTAAGTACCAGCAGACTGTATGCATCTCCACCGTGAGCATATACTATCTTTGCAAAAAAAGGCTGCAGTCCGAAGAAAAATCCGGACAACAACAAATATATCTCGCCCCTTATACGAAACTTCTTTTCCATAAACTCCCCCTACTTCTAAAACACATAAAAATCTATTCTATATCTATCGCCATCCCGTTTAATACAGCGCTTTTGAGTTGCTCATTCTCATCATATACAAGCTTCAATGAGAAAAAGTCCTTGCTCCCATTAAGTAATCTTAGGAAGATTTTGTCTCCCTCCCACAGATTGAGATTAAACACTTCCTTTTTATCTACCCAGACAAGCTTTCCTTCATCACATTCAATAGGCTCTCCTACAACATTCCTGCCGATATAAAGGTGCATATATTCCACTACTTCCGCTCCGGACTTTCCACACACGAATGTTACAATTCCTCTAAAATCAAAGTCACAAAGCTCATATCCCGTCTCTTCTCTTACCTCTCTGATAAGACAATCCTCAGGACTTTCCAAATCTTTAAAATGACCTCCGACACCGATCCACTTATCTTTATTTATATCATTTTTCTTGCTTACTCTATGTAGCATCAAGTATTTATCATCTCTTTCAATATAGCACAGTGTGCAAAGTGCGGCTTCTTTCATTATCAGTTCTTTCTCTTTCCGTTTTTATCAAAATTTCTTCTAAGTGCCAGCTCAGTCGGTATACATGGCAAAAGCATCCCCACTATCTGAACATAGCATATAATCATTCCTGTAAATCCGATTGTATCTTTGTCTTTACCTATTGTAAACAGTAATACAACAATGCTCAACACAGCCAATATTATTCCCATAATAACATACAACTTACCTACAGTCTTATGTGCAAAATCCCATGTCTCCTTGCTCTTCATAGACATTACGGTTCTATAACCGAAAGAAAACATACTCCTTGCAGGTTTCGGTGTTTTCTTTTCAAATCTAAGTCCGAAAAATAACATTACGGCAGGTATAAGTAAATCAACCAACAGCATAAAAATCCAAGTCTTCATAAAGTCCCCCAGTCTGTTTTGATGTTTGTCAAAAATTTTTACTAACAATCACAGTTATGCTATAATATTAGCATATATACTTTTAGACTTAAAGTGCCAATCTTTTTATTTTTCAATAGAAAATTTGGACAAACAAGTTAGTAATCGTGATTTTTACAATGAAAGGGCAAATTTATGAAAATAATGCATCTGTCAGACTTTCATCTTGGGAAGCGTGTGAATGAATTTTCCATGATTGAAGATCAAACCTACATTCTCAACGAAATAATAAATATTATAGATGAGCAAAAACCGAAAGTTATCATACTCGCAGGTGATATATATGACAAACCTATTCCGCCTGCTGAAGCGGTAGAACTTTTTGACGATTTCTTATATAAGCTGTCAAAAAGAAATCTATATATATTTATAATCAGCGGTAATCACGACTCCGCGGAGCGCATTGCCTTCGGCTCCAGATTATTTGATAAAAGCGGTATATATCTCTCACCTGTATATAACGGTAAAATTCTTCCGATATCTGTAGATGATGAATGCGGTGATATCAATTTTTATATGTTACCCTTTATCAAACCTGTTCATGTAAGAAGATTTTTCCCTGATGCTTCTATTTCCACATATACGGACGCCCTGAATACCGTTATCACAGATATGAATATTGACAACACCAAGAGAAATATACTTATAACACATCAGTTTGTTACAGGCTCTTCACGCACCGAGTCGGAGGATGTTTCTGTAGGCGGCAGTGACAATGTGGATACAGATATTTTTAAAGACTTTGATTATGTTGCACTTGGTCATATCCACCGTTCTCAAAGCTGTGGAAGTGAATATATAAGATACTGCGGCACACCGCTCAAGTACTCCTTTTCGGAATCAAAGGATACAAAGAGTATAACTGTTATTGATATAAAAGAAAAAGGTGATATAAAACTTGACTTTATTCCTCTTACACCGCTTAGAGATATGGTGGAGATAAAAGGAAGCTACAATGAACTTATGCTTAAAAGCTTCTATGAAAATACTTCTCTTCCAACCGACTATGTACATATCACATTGACAGATGAAGAGGATATACCTGATGTTATAACCAAGCTTCGTGTAATATATAAAAATATTATGAAGCTTGACTATGACAATCAAAGGACAAGAAAAAGTTCCGAAATCAATCTTATAAATGCTGTGGACTCCATGTCACCGCTTGAACTTTTTGATACATTCTATGAAATTCAAAACGGCAATCATTTAAGTGATGCTCAGAGAGTTTTCCTTGAAAATATTATAGAAGGAGTATGGAAATAATATGAGACCGTTAAAACTTACACTTTCAGCCTTCGGTCCTTACGCAGGCAAGACGGATTTTGACTTTGACAAGCTCGGAACAGGCGGACTTTACCTTATAACAGGTGATACGGGAGCCGGTAAAACAACCATATTTGATGCAATTACCTATGCTCTGTACGGTGACCCGAGCGGTAATAACAGAGAAGTTTCAATGTTTCGTTCAAAATATGCAGACCTTGAAACACCTACCTTTGTAAAGCTTATTTTTAAATATAAGGATAATGAATATACCGTCAAAAGAAACCCCGAATACGAAAGGGCCTCACAAAGAGGATCCGGTGTCACCAAACAAACAGCCGGTGTAGAGCTTACTCTTCCTGACGGAAAGGTGCTTACAAAGACCAAAGAAGTGGATACAGCCATAAAAAACATAATGGGAATTGATAAAAATCAGTTCTGTCAGATTGCAATGATTGCACAGGGTGATTTCTTAAAACTTTTACTTGCTCCCACAAAGGATAGAATAGAAATATTCAGGCATATTTTCAAAACAAAACTGTATTCGGATCTTCAAAACAAGTTAAAGCAGGAAGCTTCATCTCTTGACAACAACTGTTCAAAGATAAGGCAAAGCATCACACAATATATTGCAGGTATAAATTGTGACGAATCTTCACTACATTGTGTACAGGTTTCAAAGGCCAAAAATAGCGAGTTACCTATAGATGAATGTATATCATTACTTGAAAATCTGCTGGCTGAAGACTCACAATCCGAAGAAAAAACAGCTGAAAAAATTCTAAATATTGAAAAACAAGCCGACACGATTAAGCTTAATATACAACAGGGTGAAAGTATATCAAGGGCAAAGATTTTGCTTGAACAAACCCAAGCACTGCTTGAAAAGCTTTCAAGTGAAAAAATCACACTTGCCGCCACTTTGGATGAAGAGAATAAAAGATCCGTTGAAATTGAAAAACTTACAAAGGATTCCGCTACCATATCGACACAGTTACCTGAGTATGACGAGCTGAGTCAAAAACAGGCAGCCTTGGCTAAAAATATTTCTCTTATAGAACAGAATAATCTGACTCTGAATAAGACAAAGACAAATATAGATACCTTAAAGTCACAGATTGAAAGCTTGGATGCCGAGGCAAAGACTTTGGAAAAATGCGGCGAGCAAAAAATAATACTTGAAAATAATATACTCAGTCTTAATGACAGGCTTTCAAAACTTCAACAATTACTTCAGAGTATGGAAACTTTAAAGAAAAATCATGAAGAGCATAAAAAGGCCGTACAAATTTACAAAGAAAGACAAGCAAATGTCGATAGCTTAGATGCTTCCTACAAAGAGGGGCACAAACTGTATCTGGACGCACAGGCAGGTATTTTGGCGGAAAACTTAAAAGAAGATATGCCATGTCCTGTATGCGGATCGCTCTCACATCCTAAGAAGGCCTCAAAACCTGTAGATGTTCCTACAAAAGAGGAGCTTGATACTTTACAAAACAGGCTTTCAGCCGCCAATAAAGAAGTGGAACGTGCAAGTCAGGCTGCCGGCAAACTAAAAGGCATTATAGATGAAAAGATGGAATCCACTCTCACATCTATCAAAGAGTTGCTTGGTGATATCGATATGAGCAGTGCAACAGATATTGCAAAAGAAAATATCAATAAACTTCAAAGCAAAATAAAGAGCATTACCAAAGATATTGAGCAGTTAAACAAAAAAATTTCAAGAAAAAACAGTATTGAAAAGATTTTGCCACAGTCAACAAAGCAACTTGAAGAACTGCAAGACAGTATCAACACCATATCAAATACTGTTACCACTTATATCTCTGAGAACAAGGCAATTGAAGAAAGAATTGCAAGTTTAAAGAGTAAACTGCTTTTCTCCTCAAGACTTGAGGCTGATGCCAAGATAAAAAGTAACAATGATACCGTTTTAAAGATTCAAAACGCCATAGAGCTTGCCGCAAAAACACTTAATGAATGCAGTGAAAAACTTGCTTCAGCCACCGCCACCAAGGCGGAACTTTCAAAGCAGCTTGAAGGCAAAGAAGAGATTAATCTTGAAGACGAAAAAAATAAATTAAATGAACTTGAAAGTAATATCCGAAGACTTAGGTCATACAAGGAAGATATTCACAGCAGAACAGTAAACAATCAGTCCAATTATAAAAATATAAAGCTCAAATCTGATGAACTTGCAGATGCTGAGAGGCAATACTCATTGGTAAGATCTCTATCTGATACCGCAAACGGCAATATTACCGGAAAGGATAAAGTAATGCTTGAAACCTATATTCAGATGCATTATTTTGACAGAATTATCTCAAGGGCAAATGCCAGACTTGTAATAATGACCGGCGGTCAGTATGATCTTATACGCAGAAAAGAGGCTGTAAGTAAGATGGGACAAAGCGGACTGGATCTTGATGTAATAGACCACTACAACGGAACTGAGAGAAGTGTAAAATCTCTCTCCGGTGGTGAATCCTTTAAAGCTTCTTTGGCTCTGGCTCTTGGACTCTCCGATGAGATTCAATCCTCAGCCGGCGGCATTCAGCTTGATACCATGTTTATTGACGAGGGCTTCGGCTCACTTGATGAAGACTCACTCTCTCAGGCAATGAATGCCCTTGCCTCACTTGCAAGCAGCAATAAGCTTATCGGTATCATCTCACATGTAGGCGAATTAAAGCAAAAAATAGATAAGCAGATCATTGTTAAAAAGGATAAAACCGGAGGAAGCAGGGCTGAAATAATAGCATAAACAAAAGGCTGTAGTAGTCATTTTCGATTACTATAGCCCTTTTAATTATAAAACTTTATATACTATTTTTTAATCCACTCTCCCAATGATCCGTCTGAAATCTCACTGAGGTAATAGTATGTTCCGTTTTCATGAATCCATCCTGTCTCCATAACTCCGTCTTTATCAAACTTAAACCATGCGTTTCTATTTGTATAAGGATTAAATATATATGCCCACTGAGATACTACATTCTTTCCGGTTTCCACATATTTCCAAACATTGTGACCGTTTACGGTTTCCGGTTTCCATCCTGTAAAAGTATTATGAAATACTTTCTTAGATCCCTTAGAAGAGCTACTTGATGAGCTAGATCTATGTTTTTTCACCTTGCTGTTTGAGTTCTTCGGTATAACGACTCTACTATCATCTGATTCCGACTTATTCTTATTATCGACTGCTTCAGTTTTAGCCGATACTTCCAGATGAGGCTTTTCAACTGAATTATTATCCTGTCCACCATCGTTTGATAATCCATCTTTCGGGTTCTCGTAAGTATCATTTGATAATTCATTCTTAGGCTTCTCTTCAGTTATATTTATATTGTTGTTTTTACTTGGAGTATCAGGAATATTCTCCTCTTCCCCAAAGGCCCTACCTCCTGCACCTGAAGAAAGTCTTTCTTTAGCTTCCGCTTTTAAGAGCAAAAGTCCGTTCATATTGATTTTTCCGTCTTCATTTCGCTTCGGATCATTTTCAGTATCAAGGTTAATAAAATCATTTTCATCCACGGTAATTACTTTTGTGGCGGTATTTTTTGAAATATTCTCATCTTTATTCCAATAGAAGTTTGTTGTATCTATTACATCAGAAACCGGTTGGCTTTGCAAAGAAAGCTGCTCTCCTATATTTGTTCCCTTTCTAAATGACAATATACCTTTAGCACTGAAATCTGTTTTTAATGTTTTATCACTTGTATACAAAGCCACATTATAACTTCCGTTGTTATATGATGTTGAATTTGAAATCTTTATATTCGGGCCTGAATTTGAATCAATTCCCTTTGCTTTATTTTCATATGAAATTGAATTATCAAGTTTATGGGCACCGAATACATTTGATCCACCCATTTTAAATCCGTTTCCGTTTCCGGCATCTAACTTTATATTAGGTTTCTCAAATGATAAATTTCCATACCCATCCACGGTTACCGGTGCAAATTCAAAGTTCTTTTTATTACCGCCGTTTTTTACCAATAAATATCCGTTTCTATATGCCACACTGTTTTTTATGGTTACATCTCCTATAGACCCTGTTGCCACCTTTGCAAACAGATCCCAGCCGTCATCGGCATTATATGCCGCCATACAACCGTCAAAAACATTACCTACTCCCGATGTTATCTTAGCCGCAAATCCGTCGGCATCTTCCATAGCCGAATCGACATTGTTCATTGATGTACAGTTTAAAATATAATTATAACTCGGCCATTTGTCTTTAGAATCTTCACTGCTTCCTGAAATCTGCAGTCCTGTTGTTCCGTTATTAAATAAATTCAATCTTTCCGCTGTATTATGACTTCCCGAGATTCCAAGACCTTTATATCCGTCTGCGGTATTGGTAATGTTAAACTGTTTGAGTTCCCAATAATCTCCACCAAGGCTAAATCCTTTGCCGCTTCTTTTAAAGTCTAATGTAGCAAAACCTCCGTCTCCCTGTATTCTTATAGGATTATCTTCTCTTCCGTTTCTTCCCTTTTGTACAGTAAGAGCTTTATTTGACATATCATAAACTTCAGGCTTCAATAATATTGTCTGCCCCGGCCTTGCATACTTTATTGCAGACTCCAAGCTTATTGCATTATCATATCCTGAACCGTCATTTTCATCCAAACCTGTATTTGATACATAAATATAAGAGTCTTTTCCTATAGTCCTCAATGATACACTTTTATTTAATGTAACAGTTTCATAAGATTTAAGCTTCACAAAAGGTTCAGGTTCATAGCCCGCTTCAGGAGTAAACTCAACACTGAAGTTTTTACCTAATGATAAATCATAATCTTTCCTAAGTTCCTCATTACCGGCTACTTCCAGACTGTCTTTAAGTACATTATCTTGATAAATTTTAGCCGATCCGTCTGCATTAGCCTTAAACACCAGTGTATAATTTTCTTCGGCCGCAGTATCAGGACTTGTAATCTTAGCCTGTAAATCTATATATCGGCTTTCTTGAGGTCTCCAATCATTTGCATCAAACTCACTCTTTTCAAATTTTATATTTGAATATGTGACATTCATACCTCTTGCAACAGCAAATCCTACATATGCAAAACGATCCTGTACACTCATAGGGTCATTTAACTCTTCATAACTGCTTATACTGTTTGCATGAATATCCTTTGCCTGTATAGGAATTTCATACTTATAAAGCTCTGAACTGTTCATATCAAGCTGATATACAACATAACTTGAAGATTTTTTTTCAAGTCTTACTCTGTAAATATCTCCTGCACTTACTTTCTTTCCGTCACTGTCAAATCCTAATCTGTAGACTTTAAATGTATCCGGTTTAGGCTTTATTTTATTATCAATACCCGTGTAAGCCCTGACTCCAAGCATATCCTTTACTTGAGTTGTAGAATTTAACTCTCCCTTAGGTAGTTGTGTTGCACCTATAGATACCAAATTTGATTCTGCGCTTGCCGCATCTCCTTTTTCACCTATAGTATCCCTTACCATCAGTGCAAATCCTTCCTGTCCGTCAGGTTTCGGATTCATATAATCAATTCTTACATCCGCCTCAAGAATAAAATTTTCTTTACTTGGATCTATTTTTGTATAATAGAAACTTATTCCGTCAGCCGGATCGGAAGACACGAACTTTCCGCCTTTTTTATTTATACTTCCGTCTTTTTTATACGTTGCTGATTTTAAAACCACTTCTCCATCTATATCTGCATCATCATTTACAGTATTTGTAATTGTAGATGTAGAAGGTCCAAAGTACGTAAATTCCCATTCTCTTGCATTTGAATCCGTTGCCCTTGAAATAACTGTATCACTTCTTTCTCCGTTTTCTGATGTTATCTCTACCCCGTTTGTCAAAGTACTTGCAAATACTTCTAAGCTGTTACTTAACAGTAATATGCTTAAAATATATGCCATAAAGCATCTTAAAATATTTCTTTTCATATCCTTCCCTCAAAAATCATTATTTTTTAACAATATACCACCATTCTGTTCTATATTTTTTATCACGTTCCTCCTTTATTTTTATACAATAAGCTAATTTACTTATATAACAAAAAAGTTCTAAATACTATGTAAAAGTAGCCAAATAGTGCCTGTACCACTGATTTTTTGCCTATATAATTTAAAATAAAAAAGGTACTGCAAAATCGTTATAAATCAGATTTTGCAGTACCCTATTTTAAGTTATACTTTTGCCTCTACTCTATCAAGTACTTCACACATCGTCACTCTCTTCTTTTGCCATCCTCTTTAATGTATCCCCTGTTATCCTGTATGTGGTCCAGTCCGACATCGGCTCGGCACCAAGAGACAGGTAGAAGTCAATGCTCGGCTTGTTCCAGTCAAGGCACCACCACTCAAGTCTGCCACAGCCTCTCTCTACAGCGATGGAGGCCAGTTTCTTTAATAAAGCCTTACCATATCCTCTTCCTCTAAACTCAGGCAGTACAAAAAGATCTTCCAGATATATTCCGGCTCTGCCTAGGAATGTAGAGAAGTTGTGAAAGAAAAGTGCAAACCCGACTTCCTTTTCATTCTCCATTACAAAAACAACTTCCGCTTTCTGCTTATCAAAGATCCACTCTTCTAAAATCTTCTCATCGGCAACCACTTCATCAAGCATTTTCTCATATGATGCCAGTTCCTTTATAAAATAAAGTATTAAAGCGCAATCCTCTTTTTTTGCAAATCTGAAATTCATATTTCCCCCTAATTATTTATTTTACAACTCCTATAAGATACTCTATTTGCTCTTTAGGTACTTTGTATCCTAAATAAATATATCCACATCCTTGATATCATCAACCATCGCTCCCGAATCTGTAGAAGTTACATAAACCATTGATATGGTTGTCTGTGAATCGGAACCCTCTGTTGAAATCTTTGCAAGTATCGCATATGAATTGTCCTTTTTACCGATATAGGCTATAGTCTCATAGTTTGCACCTGCCAAGGCCTCAAGAGACTTATCAAAAGCTGTCTTGGCATCGGCATTATCCTCCAACTTTGCACTTCCTTCATTGTACTCCCAGCCTTCTTTACCTTCCAACAGTTCCAAACTTCCTGTGATCTTTGCATTTTTGCTTAAATCCTCATATACATTGACAACCGCATATTCCGCTTTGGCATCAGGTGTCACTGCTATCCCTTTACAAAGATATGAATAATTTGTTCCCGATACAGTCTGTGAGCCAAGTACGGCTACAACCTCATATGAATAACCTTCCAAATTCTTGACGGCCATATCAAAGGCTCTCATTGCATCACTGTTATCACTTGGTGAAAGCTTCTCGTTTATACTCCATCCGCCTAAACCCTCAGAATCTTCACCGCTTTGTGCAACACTTGTATCTGCAGTTGCAACCGAACTTGTCTGTGACTCTATAGCGGTCTTAGACTCTGAAGTGTTTGCAGTATCGGCTTTGCATCCCATAAGTGCAACTGCACAATATAATCCAAGTGTCATAATAAATAATCTTCTCATTTTCTTATCTCCTTATTTTTCCACACCGAATTTACCGGTTGTAAACTCACTCATATCCTCATTTTTCATTGCCTTTTCTAAGAGCCTTGGCAACATCTGCGGAGCGGCTGCAAAACAGGGAATACCGTTATTTGCAATTCTTTGTGCCATATTTGCATCATAATAAGGTTTGCCTGAGTCTGATATGGCAAGCAGGCAGATCACAATAACACCGTCTTCCTTCATCTGTGTCAATCTTCTGAGAAGTCCTGCACGGTTTCCGCCTTCTTCAAGATCTGAAATCAAAAAGAAAATAGTCTTCTTCGGGTTCTCTATATATTTAGTGCAATACTTTATTGATTTTTCTATATCTGTTCCACCGCCGAGTGTAAATCCGAAAAGTAAATCAATAGGGTCCTCACATTTTTCACTTAAGTCCACGATATTGGTATCAAATGCTACAACCTTAGTCTTTATAGCACTCATACTTGCCAGGATACAACTCATTATAGATGAATATATTACCGACTCTCCCATAGAACCGCTTTGGTCAATATCCAAAATTACAGTATATTTATTGGCGGCGGTTGTTGCGCTTTTCTCAAAGAAATAATACTTTTGAGGGATTATCTTCTTTAACTTTATATTGTAATCTTTGATACCCTTTCTTATAGTAGTCTGAAAATCAAGTGCAGATGCAGAAGGAATAGGAGAATGCAACTTTCTGTTTATACTTGCCGTAACCGCCCTTTTTAAATCCGTTTCAAGCAAGGCGTTTATTTGCTCCACTATTTTTCTTATAAACTCTCTTGCATTTTCCTTACTTTTCTTCGGTATCTGATCCTTTAGTGTAAGTATCATACTTGCCATATGCATATCCGGCTCTATATTTTCAAGAAGCTCAGGTTCAAATATCAGCTGCTTTAAGCCGCATCTTTCCATAGCATCGGACTGGATTATCTTTACAATGTCCTTATCAAAAAGTGTTCTCACATCCCCAAGCCATCTGCTTATCTGCGGACTTGACGCGCCTTTTCCGGCTCCGCCTCCGAAGCCGAATTTCATATCCCTGTTATAGATGGCATCAAGTGCCGTATCCATCATAAGATCTTCCTGACTTAAATCCGGTCCGTCTCCCATACCTTCCATTCTTTTTTGTGCTTCAGAACCAAGTATCAGTCTCCATCGCCTCAGTCTGTCATTTGTATCCATTTATATCTCCTAAAAGTCTCCAAAATCAAAGTCTTCGAGAATCTCCGTGTCCACTTCCTTTATCTCAGAATTTATTATTTCACTTACCGCCTGAGCATTGAGTCCCCATATTTCACCAAGATTTTCGGCAATCATATCTTTTTCCTTAGCGCTGTACTCTACAAAGGCTCTTCTTAAAAAAACTGCCGAACGTCTGAATTCCTCTTCATCCAAAGTATCCAGATACTCACTAAGGCTTTCCCAAAGTGTAAGTCTCCCTATAAGAGCATAATGATTTCTCATAGACAGACCGGCAAACCAGTTTGCACCAAGTTCTGCAGGCATACCCATAGAAAGTCGTCTTGATACCTCTTTTCTAAGAGTCGGCTCATCTATCTTACCTGCATCAAGCAGTATTGCTGTAGCAAGTCCGGAGATTTTTGTATTCAAATCATCTCTATTTGAGAGTTCCATAAGCTTATTAAACCAAAGACTCTCATCCAAAAAGTCCTGTACCATAAAAACATTATGTATTTTTTGAATATCCTCAGCCAATGCAGCCGCCGCTATATCATCACATGCCGACTCTCCGACAAGCATAAGTGAAGCTCTGATACAAAGTCTTTTGACAATAGGTATCAAAGGCTCTCTGTCCAGTTTCCTGATATCACCGAATGAAATCATATTTGAAAGTTTGCTCACGGTATCCGCAATATCACACATAGCTATTGCACCGTTTGCCGTCTCATCAAGACTTCTTTTCGCACCCTCTACTATCTTAGGCAGTCCGCAATTAAATGCATCTTCTATAACATCCGCTATTTCAGATATCTTCGTAGCCTCAATGAGCCTTTTACTAAGTACAAATGCTACTGCATCCGCTATAGTGTCTCCCTTTAATACACTTTCAACTATCTGTATCTCAGCCTCCGGTGTCCACTGAAGTATCCAGTTCTCGGCCCAAGTTGCATTGTCCTGATTACTTCTTTTTATTTTAGCAAAATCTATTCCAAGTACAACAAGTCTGTATAAGAAAAATGATCTGTTTAAGTCAAGAAAAGCACTCTCCTTTGACTTTACTCTTAAGTTTTCTCTTAAATCAAGCTGCAAAGGTGTAGCTACAAGTTCCTTATATTTTTCAAGCTTTAACTGCTTAAGTTTAGAAGTAAAGTCACTCTGTATAGAAGTCTGCATAGCATCCTGTGGAACAATACCTATCTTTTTGCCTATATCGGTTTCGGCAAAGCCCATTGCCATCTCACCGAAGCTTCCGCCACCCATACAAGTAATACTTGCATCCTTTAAATCTTCAAGTGTGGGAACAGAGCCTCCTCGAATAACGGCAAGTTCTCTTGCAAGCCTTGTCGCCTCTATTACCTGAGCGGATGAAACGATTCCGCCATGCTCTCTCATATACTTTGCCAAGCTGCTAAGATACTTTCTTTCATGATAAGTAATATCACCTTTTAAAAATCCCTGCCAAAGCAACTCATAATACGCCGGTGCCGCATTTCCCGCGCCATAACCGGTTCTTTTACTGAGTCTGTAGTAAGAATACGGCATCAATGTGACATTGGATTCTCTTCTTACCAATGCCTTATATTCCTTATCGGACATTGCTCCTTCAAGACTTTCAATAGCTGATGTATGAAAAGCACCTGTTATAGCCACTATTTTTTCAGTATCAAATCCCTTTTCTACATACTCATTTATCTTTCTTTTCATAAAGCTTTCACGGACTGTATCTCTTATAAAGGATTTGTCATCCGGATTTGTATCTTTTCTTATGCTTTCTCCAAACAAGGCACTGCCGGCTCTATAGGCATGCATATCCTCACTTTGCTCCAAGTTTCTCTCCCAAAAACCTTCCATATCCGTTTCAATACTTTTCTTTGGATTTGTTTCTGAGATAATCTCCTCTTCTTGAGTATCGTCATTCTTTTTTTCAAGTCCCAGAATAATACCGGATTCCAAATCAAAAAAATGACATTCCGTATTATTTTCCCTTGCCCAAAGAATTGCCTGATACTCCGGCGAATATTCTGCAAAAGGATAGAGTATCGTATCAATAGGCGCTTCCTTTGTGTATGCCATAACAGCAAATGGAGGAGCAAGTTTTTTTGAGACAATATCATCTATCAAAAAGTCAAAATCCGCCGGTCCCTCTATAAGCACAAGTGAAGGCTTTACTTCATCCAAAAACTGTCTTAGAAAATATGCACCTGCAGGTGAAAAATGTCTAATTCCAAAAGTTTTCATGGCTGCCTCCTAGCCATTGAGCATCCTACATTCATTGTAGAGTCCAATCCACTCTTTTCCACGCTTTTTCATTATATTCTCAAGGTACTCTTCCCAAACTTTTGAGTCTTTGGAATCTTCCTTTACTATTGCACCTTGAAGTCCTGCTGCAAGGTCCGCATCACTTATCTCTCCGTCTCCGAAGCTCCCTGCCAAAGACATACTGTTTGTAAGTAAGGATATAGCCTCTGCAGTGGAAAGTACATTTGCTGTGGATTTGATTTTTTGCTTTCCGTCAAGTGTCTCACCCTGTCTAAGCTCTCTGAATATTGTACAGACCTTCTTTATTACCTCAGCCTCAGGCACCTTTGAAAGCAATGCCATACCTTCTGAAAGCTTCTCAATTCTTGTCCTTACGATATCCATCTCCTCTTCAAGAGTATTCGGACTTGGAAGCACCACTATATTAAATCTTCTCTTTAGAGCGGCACTCATATCATTTACACCACGGTCTCTTGTATTTGCTGTAGCTATTATTGAAAATCCCTTCTTAGCCGCACTGTCCTTACCAAGTTCCGGAATCGAAATTCTCTTTTCGGAGAGAATTGAAATAAGGGCATCCTGTACCTCGGAGGCACAACGTGATATCTCTTCAAATCTGGCAATCTTACCCTCTTCCATAGCCTCAAAAACAGGACTCTTTATAATTGCCTTATCACTTGGACCTTCTGCTATAAGCATAGCATAATTCCATGAGTATCTTATCTGCTCCTCTGTAGTTCCTGCAGTTCCCTGTATAACACAGGTTGAGTTACCGTTTATAGCGGTGCATAGATGCTCCGACAACCATGACTTTGCAGTACCGGGCTCGCCGATCAAAAGCAATGCTCTGTCTGTTACCAAAGTGGCTATTGCTATTTCAACTATTCTCTTATTTCCTATGTATTTCGGCATTATTTTTACACCGTTGCACTCACCGCCCATAATGTAAGTAAGTACGGATTTCGGTGACATCTTCCATCCTGTAGGAATCGGATTTTTTTCAGCCGCAATAAGTGTATCTATTTCTTTTTGGAACATGACCTCCGCAGGGAGTCTTTGTAATTCTTCACTCATATCTATCACCTTTTATTTCTTCTTAACTACTACAGTTTTTAAAAATTCGATTGCCTTTTTATTTTTAAATGTCTTTAAAGTCTCTATAGCATCGGTTTTACTTGCTCTATCGGATGTTTTTGCAAGTTCAATCAAAAAGTCTATATTATCTTCACTATACATCAAAGACCTTATAGCCCTCTTTCTTATATCTTTCCTTGCCTCACCGTTTATAACAGACAAATAAAAATCATTTTCCTCTTCTTTTGCAAGGTCCGCGATAATATCAAATCTTAGATACATCTCACTCTTTCCCATCGGATCAAAGCCTCTTTTTAGCGGCTCTACCATCATCTTTCCGTTTTGCATGATCCATCTTCCGATCGCAAATGAGATCTCACTGTATCCGTCTCCAAGTCCTGCAATAAACTTTGCCAATATTCTATAGTCTAAGAAGATATCAGGGTTTTCTTTTCTGGCTTCCACCAACACTTCCCATCTACCGCTTCCTGTTGTAGTAAGTGCAGTTATAACAGGCTCAAGCATCTTATAAGAATAATTTCCGTTAATCTTTCCGCAACCCGCTTCGATATCTGAAAGCTCACCTGTTTCATATATACCTGCCTGAGTTTCAAGTACCGCATCTACAAGTGCAAGCAGATCCAAAGTCTTCTCGCCGGGATTATCACATACAAACAGCTCATCTGCCTGCTTTTTGATCTGGGCAAAAACAGGTGCCGCCTTTGAAAGAGCCTCCATATCATCTACACATTTTTTCAGTCTGAAGTCTTCCTTTATAAGAGAGCTGCCTGTAATTACACTGTTTCTTAATTGTTCCTGTAATTTATATAAAATATCCAAATTCATAATAGCCTCCCTTAATATGCCAATCTGAGTATTTCGTTTTCCGTGATAATACTTCTTGGCTCTACACAAATCTGCTTCAGCATCGAGTCATAATGTGCCAATCCGAATAACACCTGATTTTTTAGATAGTCTTTACTTGGAAGTCCGAATATTGCGTCCATGGCTGTTTTATCCTTAGTCATCGCCCTTAGTAAGATCTGTTTTCCTTCTTTATCCTCTGCTACAACATCACTTCCGTTTGTACCTATCTTAGCAAACTCAAAAAGTACTCCATAAGCATTATCGGATAAAGTAGCCTTCAATATATTTTTAGCAGGCTTTAAAAACTCCGATATATTATTCTTTGCAAAGCTTCTTATCTTTCTGATATCATCTATGTCCAAATCTTCATCTCTACTGCTCTCATAACGGATTCTTCTGTTTTCTCCCTCATTTGCAGGATAGAAATACAGCTTTTCAATAAACTTTTTACCAAAGAAGCTGTCATCTCTTTGAATATATTTCTTTGCTTTTAGTGGGCAATAATTGGCTGTATAATTTATATCTCCTGTATCAAGATCTATCCAATAGCCTTTATCTATATATTCTGCTTTTACATCATCATATTCCGACATAAAGCTTAACTCCGCAATTGATACATTTTCCTTTTTAAGACCTGTTTCTCCAAGTTCTTCAAGCTTCCAGACTCCGCCAAGTGCCTCATAGAGTATATTATCATCAGGGTCGGTAGAATCACTTTCAAGTTTTTTATTAAGGTAATCCCTTGCCCTCTTTTCGATATATCTAAGCTTTGTCAGTTCCTTTACCGCTAAAGATAACAAATACTCCTCAACATAGTCATTTGGATAATCGTTTCTTAACTCATCTATATAGCTCTTAGGATAATCATTTATTATTTCTTTTATAAACAGATCATTTTTTATCGTTCTTAAAGATTTTAAAAATCTTTTAAATATTATCTGTACTCCCGGCAAATAGTAATCTCCCAACTGTTTTGCCAGTTCATCATATTTTTTATCAAATGCTTTATCCGCACAGGCTGCCACACCTGAACCGGTTATTTGACTCATAACATCCTTTAACAGATCCAAGCCCTCAATCTGCTTCTTTATCTTCTTTGTTTTAGCCGCTTTTGAGGCTGCACTTGTTTTTTTCGGCTTATCAGGATTTTTCTCCTTTTCAATTTCCTTCTCGGCCTTTTTCTTTTCTCTTGCCTCTATCTTTTCTCTCTTATCCAAAATATCCTGAGGAATCTCAGCCGTTTCAAAGCTCTTGCCCTCTTTCATCTCAAACATCAAGCCTATAGCATGTTTGCATGGAAACTGTCTGCTTGGGCAAGAACATCTAAATACCGGTTCACCCTCTTTTTCAAAGTCTATGGAAACATTATAATTGCTCTTTCCACTTCCTTTACACTCACCAAAATAAAGACTGTCATCAGCCGACTTCATTCTTTTTACAAAACTGTTTCCTGATGACAGCTTTCTGCCATTTGAAACCGCATTCGCATTAGGTGCTATAGAAACTATAGCCTGCTCATCAAAAGTTCTCATATATGATCCTTTCTTATATGTTTTGAGCCTTTTGTTACATAGACTCCATAACTTCTCTCATTTTTTCTATACATTCATAAGTTTTAAGCCTGTTTGATGAATTTTTTATCTCATCAAAATCTATTTTATAATAATTTTTCAGTTCACGCCACTTATCTTCCACTTTTTGGCTTATAATATCGCGCTCTCTTGAAAAAATATCGTTAAAACTAAGCTGCCTGCCCTCTTCCTCTCTCAGATGATATATTCCCGTTCCGATAAGCCTTATCTCACCCTTTTTCACATTCTTTAAAAGCATACTTGCACTCTCATATATTGTATAAGCATCATTGCTGCATTCATCTACAAGCATTGACCTTGTGATACTCTTCATATTTGAATAGGTGATTTTAAGAGAAACTCCCTCCCCGTAGAGTCCAAGTCTTTTTGCCCTTTCCTCTACACGAAAAGCTACTATAAAAAGCACATCATCCAAAAATTTAAAGCTTGATACATCCTTTTGAAATGTAAATTCCTTACTGATTGACTTGGCATCTTCCTGTTTGTAGGGTATCACCTTTCTGTTATCATATCCGAAAGCCAGACCGATAAGATATTCACCCTGTTTTCCCATAAATTTTTTTACAAAATCCGACTTGTCTTGTAAATCTCTCACAGTGTCTACACCATACATATGGAGCTTCCCGGCAGTCTTTTTGCCAACTGTATACAATGCTCTCACATCTCTGTCAATTACAAGGTTTACAAAATCTTCTCTTGTCTTTATTTCAAAATATCCGTCAGGCTTTTTCTCTTCACTTGCAGTCTTTGCTGCGGTCTTTGAGTATGCCAAACCTACAGAGCAGGTAAGAGATAGGTCCTCCCTTACCCTTTTTTTGATCTCAAATCCCATTTTTCCTGCTTCCTCCCATGAAGATACCTTCTCTGTCAGATCAAGATAGCCCTCATCAAGTGCAATATATTCCGTTATGTCGGTATAACTCTCAAGTATCTTATGCAAGCTGTTTGATACCGCCCTATACTTGTCAAAATCCGGATGTTTAAAAATCCCCTTAGGACAACGATTATACGCTTCTTTAATATTCATACCTGAACGAATACCGTATTTTCTGGCTTCATAATTGCAGGTTGCAACAACACCCCTCTCACTTGGCATTGAACCTATGATAAGCGGCTTACCTATTAGAGTTTTATCATCTCTCATCTCTACTGAAGCATAGAAAGCATCCATATCCACATGAATAATAATCTGATTTGTGTTCATATCAACCTGCAAAGAATGTACCGTCAAATACATCTCTTACATCTCTGCCGTTTATAGTTATTTCACCGTCCGATGATTTTTGCATAGGTATCCTTATAATATCTCCGCTACTTGTACTGTAATCTGTAAAAGTTTCATTGTCACTGCCTACAGGGGTCAGTAATATTCCTACAGGAAGAGTAATGCTGCCGTCATAACTTCCGTTTATCCCCTTTAAACGCTCTCCGCTTAACTCGATTTTAGCAACCAAGCTTACAGGAGTAACAATAGTATAGTAGTTTTCCAATGCCTTAGGACTGCCTCCCTCACCTAATGCATACTTTCTTTCAACATTCACAGTGCTTATAGTCGCAACCCTCTCGCCAAGGTAGAACTTATTCGGATTTAGAGGAGCGGTATCTGCAAAACACTCCCTGATATCCGACTGTTCATCATTATTCAAATCAATCACCTTGATGCTCCTATAGTCATTATCATAGGTCAACTCAAGGTATAGATATGCCGAATTTCCTTTTTTAAAAATATATGCATCTGTAATACCGTAGCTATAGCTGTCATCCTTATACTCTCTCTTTGCTCCGTCAATTTTCAGCTCGACTTCCTGTAATACACCGTATTCGTCAATGTCCTCATCGACTTCCACAACACGCTCCGTTCCGCCTATATTTACAGTCATCTCCCTGTCCGGAATGATTTTGAAAGCATAATCATCCGGTAAAGTAAGTACATCAGGCTTAAAAAACTCCTTATACTTTATATAGTCTATAGGAATAGACACCGACTGCTTCCCATACTTTGTATTTTCAAGCATATATATCATAAGTGCGCCGTTGCCAAGTGACCATGCAACATCACTGTTTTTGTTCTCACCGTCAGTAAAAGCATCCGGGGCTGTCAAAACCGATTTCAGTTTTTCACTAAAATTATCAATATCATCATAATCGTCTACAAAATCATGATCACTCATCAATTTTTCATACAGAGTATTTGCATTCTTTAAAACAGCTGTAATCTTAAGCTCCTTACCTGTGCTTGAGTTTATATTGACCCCTCTTAATTCTTCACTTGAAGCTGTGTTGTCAACTGTTACAGTATCTATCAATAAGCTGAATATATTTGAATCATACCTTGTCAGCTGTATTTTTGAATAGTCGCTTGTCCAAATCGAATTTATCTTTTTTATTGTATCTTCAAGATTTTTATTATCCGCTTTTATCTGTGGTATAATATTTTCAGGCGGTTGATACCCGTCTTGAGGCTTATAGTACACATTTGCATCAAGTATCTCTACGCCTTTTTTCACGCTCTCCTTTGTAGCCTCTGTAGCTTCACTTTCGTCTGTATCGCCGCTTTCACTTATCTTACTTTCGTTTCCGGGTAAGTTTATAGATATGGAAACACTCTTACCGCAGCCTGAAAGTAAAAATAATGCAGGAATCAAATATAACAATCTCTTTTTCATAGTATCCTCCTTTTTATGTATCTTATCATAAAAGTAAAATACTATATATAACAATAGTCTTAATATAAAAAAGTGCATCGGCTCTTGCCTTTGCACTTTACTTATTTATATATTTACTTTTCCAACTTACTGTCGGTCTTTGCCTGGAACTTGTCATTATTTACAATGAATCTCTTGTGAATACCCTCACCTATAAGTCCTTTTTCATCATACGCCTCCACCTTAAAGGTCAGTTCTCTTCCGTCAATCTTTAAAAGTTCCGACTTTGCAACTACCTTCATACCTACAGGTGTGGCCGCTATATGCTTTATATCCACTGCAATACCGACTGTAGTAAATCCCTCATCCAGTATTTCATTTACGCTCATAAATGCCGACTCTTCCATCAGTGCAATCATAATAGGTGTTGCAAATACTTCCAAAAGTCCGCTTCCGATACCTGTTGCAGTCTTCTCCTTGGTAACCACGGTTTCTCTTTGTCCTTTGATTCCTACTTCCAACATAATATTCTCCTTCGCATAAAAATATATTTACACTATACTACTTCTGCAATATTTTGGGTAATACTTTTTCTATATTTTCTTTCTTATCACCGCTTTCATCAAAGCCGTCATAAGGTGCTTTAGGATCATGGACTTTCGGTTTTCTTCTTAACGAGTTACAAATTTCATTGGTATGAGCAAAAGCAAAGTTTATATCATCAGTCCAACCTGTATGACCTGTAATAATCTTTAAATTAAGATTCCTTTTTCTAAGGATTTCTTCCAATCTTTTCAGAGATTTTATTTGAAGCTTTCCGTCTTCCGCCAGTGTATTTAAAAATGCATATCCTCCGTCAGCTCCGAACCAAATCGTATCCCCTGTAAACAGGTACATATCGTCAATAAGATATACCAGATGCCCCCATGTATGCCCCGGCACAATGAAGGCTTCTATCTTAATATCTCCGATAAAAATAACCTGAGAGTCATCAATTAAAACCTTTTTATTATCAATATTTACCCTCGGCAATTTATATAATCCCCAAAAGACCTTCCTGCGCTTATTTCCCGTTAAGTACTCATTTTCAATTCTGCCGATATATATTGTTGAGTCTTTGAATATACCTTCACTGTCTTTTTCAATCGCTCCCACATGATCCGTATCCAAATGAGTTATTAAAATCTCCTTGATATCTTTGTAGTCAATACTCAGCCAACACATCTTTTCTGCAAGTTTTTCATAGTTATACCCCGCATCAACCATTATCGTATGTCCGTTCTTTGTATAAAAGAAAATATTGACCACATATTCCCTGATACAGCTCACTCTTTCATCAATAAAACCTGTATTTAAAGGCTTAAATATCTCCTTTCCTTTAAACATCGCCGACATAAATTTCACCTGTGACTTTGAATCCGCTTTTGACATTATATCACCTCCTCATATGATACCTTATTTTAAAACGGATCTTCACCGTTTGTATATTTTTTAAAGTATTCACTGTCCAAATATTCGCATTCTTCCTGCTTATTATTCCTCAGTTTGAATATACCGTTTTCATCAAAACAATCATATTCATCCTCACCTATGCTGGATCTAAGTTCCCTGATAAATGAACTTCTTTCCTCCCAATTTGAATCGTCTCCGGGAGCAAATTCGGCACATATTGTTTCATAATCTAAATCATTCCCTTTTTTCTTATGTCCTCAAGCCACTTCGGAAATTCCTCCAAAAGTCTTGAATAAAGCTCTTCATTTGATACTTTCTTGAAATCATCCAGCGCAAAGAAACCGGCATTGTCAACATATCTTCCGGTCATAGTATCCAACTTTTCAAGTATGCCGTAGTTTTGTCCGCCGACTCCTACAAATTGCCAAAAGATAGGCAGATGTGAAGCCTCCGTAATAATATTTTGTATTTCTTTCTTATGGTTGACTCCTCCGTCTGTAATAAACAGCACATACGCAGGTATCTTTGTGTTTTGGTAAGCATCCACCACCATTTTAAGTACTGTCGGCTCATTATTCCTTCCGCCAAGCTCAATCATCAGACGCTTCCAATCAGCCGGAACCGCCTCCATGTAATTGTCAAGATTTACACTCTTCATTCTTCTGGCTGTAGTGCCGTAGTACCAAAAATCAAGCTCACCGTCATCATCAAACTGTACCGCTAGAGGCAATGTCTTATTCACTATTTCCTGCACAGTTCCGTTTTTAAAGCGTTGACTCATAGATCCCGATATATCCAAGACAAGCCCTACTCTTGCAACTGTGGTTTCAAGATTCTTTTTCTTCAGCTCAAATACAAGCGGCTTTACAAGGCTCACAAGATGAGGAGCTTTTTCCAGTTTCTTTTCAAGCGATACTTTTTTGACTGTGATACTTTCAGAACCGGTGTTTGTAGCCTCAGGCTTCTTTGTCTCTTTTGGAGTATCATCAGTATTTTCATCTTTTATCTCTTCTCCGCCGAAATGCTTCAAGAGTGCTGAAAGCCCGCCGTCAAATCCACCTGCCACAAAGCCGATTCTCCATGTATCTTTGCGATAGATTTCTATAACTATAACAGCCCTTTCATTTGAGAAGTCTTTTCCTGTAAGCTCCAAATCTATACTTTCTTTGCCTGCCTGATATACCTTTGTAGTAAGGCTTTGCATCTCCCCCACCGTCTGAGTACCGTCTATACTTAGGGTGAAAATAAGTCTGTTTATTTTTTCAGGCAACTTTGAAAGCTTAAGTTTAAACCTAACACCGTTCCCTATATCTTCTAATGATAACTCACCTTCAGGGCTTTGCCTTTGATTGTAAAACACCATATATCTGTCATCTGAAAGCTTCCCTTCCCGGTCCACTCCGAAACAACAAAAATCATACTCCGCATTGCCGCAAATCTGCATATCCACACAGATATCTTCATTCAAATTTACATACTTTTCAAGCTTATCTTTCCAACCTCTTATCATATCTCTTCTCCCTAAAATTTACCGATTAGTTCTGCTTCACATCCACTTTATATATCACTACATCACCATATTTTTTAAAAATTTTTGTACTTCCATCTTCATACATATATTTCACCACATCCGATGCCCTTTGTCTGTCTTTTAAATACTCCTTATCCACACAGATATACTTAATCTGTGCATAGTCAAGGTATCTTTTGAAGTGGTCAAGTGTCTTTACTACCGCAGGATTTCCGCCGCTTCCCGTAATATCCGTATATGTCCTGATATCAAGTCCCAGAGCGGATAATGAATCGTCATCTGATAATAAAAGCGTTCTGGGATTGCCAAGTTCCTTCAAATCCTCATATGCGTCTGCAAATTCTTTTCTCTCTTTCAAGTCTCTGTCTAAAAACTTATTATGATGATTGTAGATTCCGAATGTACTTTCGTCATTTATTGTTTCACTGAGTCCTCTTACTCCTGCCCAGTTTGTTAAACCTGTTATAAAGAATGCAAAAACTATACAAGGCAGCAGACCTCTAAAGAGATACTTTAGAGAATCTCTCTCAACCAAAAAGCAGGTTGCCGTTATTATCAGTGTAAAAAGCAGTATAAAATAATTGCCGTCTATCTGATTCAATATAAAAAGGCTTATTAAACTTACCAAGGCATCCGCCGCCAATAAAACAGCGATGTATGCAAATTTCTCCTTATTTTTATTTTTCTTAAACAAAAATCTTACAGATAGTATAATTGATACACCTGCCAATACCGCTATAAGTACAGTCGGCGACGCAATATATATATGCGTTTCCTTAGTCGGAGCTATAAAGAGCTGAAACAATCTGTAAATCATATCCACACTCTCTCCGGATGACATATTCATACCGCCGCTTTTATATATTCCGATTGTATAAGGATATTTCGTCCCTATTCCAAGTTTATACCAGACAGATGAATACACAGAGGTAATAATATGCCCTGTAAGCATATATGTCCTTGCATATACAAATACTATGGCAAGCAAAGGAAATGCAAGCAGATATATAAAACTTACATCAAAACTTTTCTTATCCTTTACTCTCTCAGACTTATTTTTATTAAGTATATGCTCAAAAAATAAATAAATAAGATTTGCCGCTCCTATTCCGAAACTGAATAAAAGACTTGTGGGCTTATATATAATACTTGCAAGCAATGCCGTCAGTGCAAATATAATATACAAATTTCTCCTGTTTTTGATATAAAGGCAGATATTCAGCACCGAAACAAGCTGCATAAGCAATGTAATCATATCCGTCTTTGCAGATATGCTCATATTCATAACGGCAGGTGTCACAGAGACAAGTACCACTCCAAGCCATGCCTTATTTATACTTTCAGTGCATACCGCTATTATCTCATATACACATATAAGCGTCAGTATTGCACAAATATAATTTAAGCTCAGTACAAAACCGAAAGTTATTTCATTGCTCAAAGCCAGTGTAAGAATTTCAAGGCCCTTAGGGTACACATATACATCATTTACAGTGCCAAGTTTGTCATAGATTCCGGTATTTCCGATAAGTACGGACAAGCTCCTGAGTCCGTATCTTAATGAGTCATAGTCAAGTGCAATATTTATTCTGCCAAGTTGCAAAAGCAAAGCCGAAAGCATTATTGCAGTGCCTACACAGAAATAATTTTTATCCTTAAGCTTTACAAATTCTTCATATTCAAATATGGAATCGGACTTCACCTCTATAACTTTAAAAATTCTAAGCCAAATATACAATACTACGGTGAGCGCTGTAAGCAAAAGTGTATATGCTCTTATCACTTCTATTGAAGCTATATGTAAGGCCGACATTATGCAAACAGAAATAATATAAAAAAGACTTCCGATAACAAAGCTGTTTAAAAGCCTTGTTATATTGCTCTCCTCTTTATATTTTTTTCTTATAAACAGTAACAATATCTCTCCAAGCCATATCAGTGTCTTAACATATATAAAGACTATAATCAAAGCCGTGGCGGCCTGATGCAGATACAAATACGTTCCTGATATAAAGCTTACCGTAAAAACAATTATACTTTTACTTTTTACAACTCTGAAAATCAGATAAAAACCTATAAAAAGCAAAAAATGCTCAATAAATAATTCTTTTGTGGCCGACTCTTCTATATATTCTAATATTTGAGTCTGATTAGCCAACAGCAAGTAACTGTATATACTTATTGCAGCCGAAATTATAAACAACAATACACATATAAGTCGCTTTTTTGTCATATGTATTCTCCGCCGGTTCCAAAATTTAATTCATACTCATATCTTACAAAACATCAAAGCACCATTATCAATGTGCCGACTCCTATAAGTATACAACCAATAAGTGACTTAAAGGTAAAACCTTCACGCAAAAAAATGAATGCAAGTACAAGAGTTATAATTACACTGAGTTTATCAACAGGTACTACTTTTGACGCATCTCCTATCTGCAACGCTCTATAATAGCAAAGCCATGAAGCACCTGTAGAGAGCCCTGATAAAATAAGGAATATCCAACTCTTTTTTCCTATATCAAATATATTGCTCTCAGTCTTTGTTATAAAAACCAGTACCCACGCCATAAAGACCACAACAACCGTTCTTATTGCCGTTGCAAGATTTGAGTTTACTCCGTCAATACCTACCTTTGCAAGTATTGATGAGAGTGCTGCAAATATCGCTGAAAAAAGTGCAAAAACAAACCACATAAAGGCTCCTTACTTTTCATGTACCAGTTTACCCGTCATATGATCAATATTTATCACATACATTTTTACTCTGCTGCCTGCTTTTTCAATTTCCTTTTCAATGGACTCTTCGCTTGGATAAAATCCCTTTGCAAGCCTTCTCAACCTATCATAGATCTTTTCCACATCGTTCACTTCCTCTACATGTCCGAGACATACCACGCTTTTGAAGGTATTTGCCCAGTCTCCCTCTTCTATATGACCTTCATCTGTAGTTGTAAAACATACCCTATTATCTTTTCCCAAAAGATCTACCTTAAGCCCCTGCAGTGCACCGTGAAAATATATTTTACCGTCAGTCTCATCAAAATATTGATTTATAGTAACGGCATACGGATATCCGTTCTCACCGTTCATAGCTATAACGCCTCTTGGTGCACTCTTTAATATTTCAACGCACTCATCTTTTGAAAGCTGCTGTTTGAATCTTCTCATCGCTCTAAATTCCATCTTATCTCCATTCTGTTTCAAACTATATAAGTCTTTCATATAATTATATCATAGAATAATTCTTACTGAATACAATTTTAACGCAAAAAGGCCTATGGTAAAACCCATAAGCCTGTAAGTTCTAGTTTTCTTTCTTTTTTCCAAGATTCAGTGACAGTATCAAAAGAAGTGCGCCCATAACCGTACCTACAACCAATGCGATTATATACATAATCGGATTTGAAACGGCTCCCACCAATACTGCAAACATTCCGCCGTGAGGTGCTTTTGATTTACAATCAAATACCATGCTCAAAGCACCTGCCACACCGCTTGATACAAACAGTGGCGGTATTACTCTTAAAGGATTACTTGCCGCAAAAGGTATTGCCCCTTCCGTTATAAATGAAAATCCCATAACATAGTTTACAAAAGCGCTTCCTCTCTGTGCCTGTGACCAAAGCTTCTTTGAAATTGTAGCGGAAAGTGCGATTGCAAGCGGAGGTACCATACCTCCCACCATAACAGCCGCCATTACATCACTGCCGGCCGTACCTGATGTAGTAACAAGAGCCGTTCCCGTGACATATGCCGCCTTATTTATAGGGCCTCCCATATCTATAGCCATCATAGATCCTACTATAAATCCTAATACAACCTTTTCACCGCCGCTCATACTTTCAATAAATTTTTGGAATGCCGTCATAATAAACGCCATAGGTGCATTCACTACGAACAACATCAACACTCCCATTATAAATGAGCCGAGTACAGGGAATAAAAATATCGGCTTGATACCGTCCATTGAACGTGGAATCCATGAGAATGCATATCTGAGTACGATTATAATGCCTCCTGCCAAGAATCCGGCTACCAATGCTCCTAAGAATCCTGAAGGTGTGTAGCTTAACCATGCTTCACTCTTTAGACCTAGTATACCGGGGTCTGCAAGTATACCTCCTACCATACCTACAATAAATCCCGGTCTGTCTGCAATACTTCTTCCTATGAAACCTGCAAGTATCGGCAGCATCATACTGAATGACAACTTACCGAGTACAAACAAAAGCTCGGCAAACTTATTATAACTCGGGTCTTCAGGATTAAATGAATTGATTCCCCAGAAAAATGACAAAGCTATAAGTATTCCGCCTGCCACTACAAACGGAAGCATATTGCTGACACCGTCCATCAAGTACTTATAGATTTTTCTTCCTACGCTCTCGCCGTCATCTCCTTCGTTGCTGACCTCATCGCCCTTATGATGATATATGCTTGCCTTGCCGTCAAGTATAGTCTGTATAAGTTCCTTAGGCTTATTGATGCCGTCGGCAACCTTTGTAAACAGTGTAGGATGTCCGTCAAATCTTGCAATCTCGACCTTTTTATCAGCCGCTACTATAATACCCTCGGCCCTGTCAATATCTTCCTTTGTAAGCTTGTTTTCAACGCCGATCTGTCCGTTGGTCTCAACTTTTACATCAAGTCCCATCTCTTTTGCGGCTTCCTTTATCTTCTCGGCAGCCATAAATGTATGCGCAATACCTGTAGGACAGGCTGTAACGGCTACAATATATTTTCTTTTCTCATCAGACTTGGTGCTTTCTTCTTCAGGCTCTTTTTTTGGCTCCTCAGTCGATTTTACAAAGTCCTCAAATATACTTTGTACCTCTTCCTTTGTGGTAGCTTTGTCAAGTCTGCCCTTCACATCAGGATTCATAAGTGCCGTAGAAAGTGTGGACAGCGCCTTAAGATGCTCGTCCGCTCCGTTTGCAGGAGCACAGATCATAAATATATGTTTTGCAGGCTGAGAGTCAAAACTCTCCCACTCCACACCTTCATCACTTTTTGCATATATAATCATTGCTTTATCAAAGCAACTTGCCTTGGCATGCGGTATGGCTATCCCGTCTCCTACACCGGTTGTTGAGAGCTTTTCCCTCTCCAAAAGAGCATTTAAAAACTCATCCTTTGTAGTGATAACCTTCTTTTCCACAAGCATATCGGTCAGTTTGTTCAAAGCATCCTTTTTATCTGTGGCTTTGAACCCGAACTGAATCAAATCAAATCTAATCAACTCTGTTAAAGTCATATAACCTCCTTTACAGATTACATTTATCTACTTTTATTTGTACCAATAATTCATCAATAAGCTCTTTTTTTCCTACACCTGCGGAAAATGATGTCGCCCCTCCTGCCGCCGATGCATACTGTAAGCTCAGCTTATAGTCTTTGGTCTCATCATACTTTGCTACAAACATCGCAAGCATACTGTCACCTGCAGCTATTGTGGAAACCACCTTTCCCTTTGCAATATTTGCACTGAAAACCTCACCTTCCCCTGTAAAGAGTATTGCTCCCTTGCTTCCTCTTGAAACCAATACATTTAAAGCGCCCATTTCCTGAAGCTTTCTTGCATACTTTGCAATATCTTCAACAGTATCTATCTTTACACCAAACATCTCTCCAAGTTCAAACTCGTTAGGCTTTACTACAAAAGGTTTGTATTTAAGAGTATTCAGTACCATATCCTTATTACTGTCCAGTATGAGCTTGGCACCTTTCTCTCTTACTTTCTTTGCTATATTTACAAAGTCGTCAGCTTCCATTCCCGGTATAATGTTTCCCGATAAAAACACACAGTCCTCACTTGAAAGTCCGTCTAAAGTTTTAAAGAAATCATCTATATTTTTCTTATTTACGCTGCTGCTTTGTGAATTTATCTCAGTCTCGGTTTCTGTAGTAAGTTTTATGTTGATTCTTGTAAACCCGTCTGTTTCAACAAAATCTGAATCTATTTGTTGCTTCTTTAATTCCTCTTTGATGTAATACCCTGTAAATCCGGCAATAAAGCCAAGTGCTTTGCTCTTTTTACCGATATTTTTTAACAACAGCGAAATATTTATTCCCTTGCCTCCCACAACATATTTCGACTCACCGGTCCTGTTGAGCTTACCAAGTTCAAAATTTTCAACCTTTGTAAGCATATCAATAGCCGGATTCAATGTAATTGTATAGTACATATAAAACCTCCATGACTATATACAGTAAATACCCTACTTGTGGGTACATTATAACATACTTATTATACATTGTGTAAAATAAAAAAGCCCTCAAATCGAATCAAAAATCCGATATTTTGGGCAATTTTATTATTATGCTTTCTTTTATTTCCTTGACTTATAAAATTCCTTATACTTAGGATCGTCATATTCAAAGTATCTGTAACTTACAGCCTTTATCTTTACAAGTTTCTGCCATATTTCAAAAGCCTTATCAAGCTCACCGCTTTCATATGCATACTTTCCCTTCATATGCTCCAATTCTTCGTCAAAATTATGTAGATTATCATTATTTTCAGTCATTCTGTCAAGCCATATTTTGGCATTTACCAAATCGTTATAAGCCGTATATGATAAAGTCCTAATATACCCCAAACGAAAATGTCCTGTTT
>CAUQKD010000003.1:0-25664 GCA_963518365.1 uncultured Lachnoanaerobaculum sp.
CTATCGTTGAGATTACAAAGGCGGCATCAAAGGGTGTATATCACAAGAACAATGCTTCTCGTAAGGTTGCAAGACTTTCAAAGGCTGTTGATAGTATCAACGCATAAAATAAACTCCAATGACCGTCATCATTGGAGTTCTTTTTTTATCTGCTTATAATCATCTTACAAATCTTATTTCCTTGGCCTGCAAATTTTTCCTCATACTCGGTCATTATATTCCCTTCGCTCTCCTTTTCAGAGTGAAAATCAAAACTGCAAAAATCAAGCTTCCACTTAGACTCTTTAACCACTTCCAGTGAATATTCAAAAAGTCCCACATTGTCTGTCTTAAACTCTATCACACCTTCAGGCTTTAATATCCTGTCATAGACTTGTAAAAAGTCAGGGGAAGTAAGTCTTCTGTTTGCATGTCTGTCCTTCGGCCACGGGTCCGAAAAGTTCAAAAATATCTTATCCACTTCACCGGTCTCAAAAATATCTGCAAGTTTTCTTGCATCCGCACATAAAAATCTCAGATTGTCTATTGCTTTGTCACTTTCAAGATTTCTCTTTCTTTGTATAGCCTTCATCAGTACACTTTCATATCTCTCAATACCTATAAAGTTTATACCGGGATTTTTAAGTGCCATATTTCTGATAAACTGCCCCTTGCCCATACCTATTTCTATCTGCAGCGGCCTTCTTATATCAAATATATCCTGTATCTTACCTTTTAAGGCTATAGCTTCATCCTCTCTGAGGCATTCTTTCGCATCAGTTATAAAGTCTTCACAACCCTTTATATGTCTAAGTCTCATATCATATACTCCATTTCCTATATAGCAACTTAGTATACCGTAAAAACGACAAAAAAAGCAACAGGCTTTCACCTGCTGCTTAGAAAATCTATATTACTGTTCCTGTGCTTCTCTCTTACCGAGAGTGATGCTTACAGTCTTCTCAACATATTTACCGCTGTCGTCAAGTCTTTGAACAGTCAGATCCACCTTTCTGCCGCTCTCATAGTATGTAAGCATATTTTTGAGTTCTTCCATACTTCTTACACTCTGTCCGTCAAACTTTGTAATGATATCCTTTGCCTTCAAATCTGAAGATGCTGCGGCACCGCCTTCTACAACTTTGTATACATAGATACCCTGCGGCATATCGTAAGCCTTTGCCATCTCCTCGTCAATATCCTTACCCTGTATACCGAGGTATCCCTGATTTTCCTGTGCTACTACAGTTCTTGTCTCCTTGCTTGAAAGTTCCTTTATGAGATCCTTTACTGTAGATATAGGGATTGCATAGCCCATTCCCTCTACAGCTGTATCTGAATACTTGGCTGAGTTGATACCGATTACCTGACCCTGCATATTAAGGAGTGCGCCACCTGAGTTACCGGGATTTATAGCCGCATCAGTCTGTAAAAGATTCTTTGAAGTGCCGCCCTCAGTCTTTACCTCTCTGTTAAGTGCCGAAATATATCCGACTGTTACGGACTGACCGTATCCCAGTGCATTTCCTATAGCAACAACACCCTGTCCTACCTTAACATTATCACTGTCTCCGATATTTGCGATGCTGATTCTTGACAATGTGTCTTCTCCCATATCTGAGAGCTTTACAGCCACTACAGCCACATCATTGTCACTGTCTCCACCCTTTACAGAGGCACTTGCCTTCTTACCGTCTGAAAACTCTACCTCAAGACTTGTAGTATCCGCAATAACATGGTTGTTTGTTACAATCAAAAGCTCACTATCCGTCTTTCCTACTATTATACCTGAACCGCTTGACTGTGCTTCGTAGCTTTGAGGACCGAAGAAACTGTTCTGTGTAACCTCTTCCTTTCCGTAGATGGATACTACTGAAGGCATTGCCTTATCCACTATAGTTGAAACATCCATGCTTGAAAGGTTGGTCGCAGGTGCCGCAGTACTCTCACTCTTATCGGTATTCTGACTGCCTATTGTAATATCATCAACCTTTGTCTTTGTATTTGTTCCGACGTAGCTGCTTGCCACATTGTTTACACCCACCATTACTCCGCCGGCTACAAGTCCGAATACTGCAGCACTTGCTACAAATCCGAATGCTCTTCCTACTTTTGATTTCTTACGTTCTTTACCCTTACCCTTGCCTTTTTGAGGCTGTGCGGCAAAAGTTTGTGTTCGTACATTTTCTGACTGAGTTCCTCTATTATCTTCTCCAAAATTTCCGCTATCTGTTGCATTGTTTGCCTCCTTGATATCAGATATATTTATATTATGTGTATTGTCCAAATCCTCACTTGCATTTGAAGCAAAGCTTGATACCGCTTCCTTGTTCATATCACTGTCACTTTGCACAGCATCATATGAAGTATCGCTGCTTCCTTCATTCCTTGCTATATCTTCTGCAGCCTTTGCAAGACTTTCACTGTGCCTTCTTATAATGCTGTCTATGTCCTTAGGTTCATCATTTGAAGCGCTGTTTTCTATCTCACTGTTGTTTGTATTGTTCTCCATATTTGTATTAACCTCATTGTCAAATTCATCTCTTTCAAATTCCATAATATCTTCTGTACTAAAAGTACTCCCCTTTCATAAAATATATAGTCTGCTGCAGCGGATATACTCGCTGCGGTTTATTATCTTTGCCACCTCCGTAATAAAAAAGCATTGGTGACTTTCCTTTGATGGTTATAAGTCTACCAATGCTTTGTGTCCACTTTGTGTACAAAGTAAGTTTATTTTATGTTTTTTATTCCGCTTTCGGTTCCACCGTCTGAGCTGTAGGTACAGGCGGCACAGTCTCCTCCTTACGATCCGCGGTAGTAGGTACAGGTTCTACCGTAGGCTCCTTTGTAGTCTTTGTCTCTCCCGGTCCCTTAGCATTTCTTGACTCCTCGGTTTCTTTGGCTGTCGTAGTCTCTCCCGGTCCGTTAGGCTTCTTTTTAGGAGCTGCAGTTTCAGTCTCCGCCGTCTCCTTCTTTGTATGAGGCTCCACTATCTCAACACTTGAACCTTTGTTGGCCTGTGTAGACTCTGCAGGAGCTTCTGTTGTTGACTTGGACTTGTTGCTCTTTTCCTTATGTGTAGACTCTTTCTCCTCAGGCTGCATATAATACTTGTTTCCTGCACCGTCGGTGTAATAGTCCTCACCTTCGTTTTTGTCTATCCAAACCGTCTCGCCGTCCTTATCAAGATGATAATATCTGCCGTTATTGTCCATATAGATATCCACACTCTTGCTCTTTTTTGTCTCTTCTTCGGTATTTGACTTCTTTTTCTTACTCTTAGTCTCATCTTCGTCATCACTATAACTCTTATTTGACTTATATCCGTCATTGGTCTTTACACGTTTGACTTTGTCGCCGTCCTTATAAAAACCTGTATCGTCAGATATTCTCTCACTGTAAGCCTTTACCTTTGCAGAAGCCTCATAGTTCTCATCACCGAAAAGATAGCTGTGAAGCTTTACAACATTACTCTCAAGATCTATAGGAACTACTATAAATCCCTTTGTTCCCTTTGTCATATCGTCCTTATCAAAAGGGAAGCCCTGTGTATCTACCAGCTTGTACTTGCCTATATCATTGATTACATCCAAACCGTCCTGCCATGTAAGGTTTGTAGCCACCATTGAAAGTACATTTCCAAGCAAATCATTCAGAGTCTTCGGATCCGCCCTTTTTGCCTTCTCAAAGGCAAGCTCAACAACCTTTCTCTGTCTTTCTGTTCTTTGATAGTCTGTATCCATATATCTGAGTCTTGCATAAGCCACCGCCTGAACACCGTCAAGATGCTGCATACCCGGCGCCTTAAGCTGTACGGAACCTATACCTGTTCCCTTTACGGTCTCTGTGATATATGAGTTGATATACTTAAACTCGGCAGGTGTAATGTCTATATCCACACCTCCAAGTATGTTTATAGCTGTTGCAACCGCCTTCCAGTTGAATGTTATATAATCTGTGATATTGAGATCCAAACTGTCATTCAGCATCTTAACCGCTCTTGCAGGTCCGCCGTAGCTGTATGCATGAGTCGCTTTCTGGAAAGAGTTCTTTCCTACATCAAGGTAAGTATCTCTGTATACCGAAACCAACTTGATTTCACCGTTTGACTGATCTATTGAACAAATGATTATAACATCTGATCTGTTTCCCTTACCTACACTGCTGTCTCTGGAATCCACACCGAATACGGCAATATTTCTGTATCCTCTCATCTCCGCCAGCTTCTTCTCGGACAAATCGGTATTTAAAACCTGTTCAACATTGTAGTCGGGTCTTTGTATCTTAGAGTATTGCTTAAGTGCATATGCATACGCAAATATTACACCCAACACGAAAACTTCCGCTATAAGCATTGTAAAGAAAAAAGCAACCTTAGATTTTTTCCTCTTCTTTTTAGGCTTCTGATTATCTTCGCTCATTATATTCCTCCTGCTAATAAGCATTTTTATTTATAAATCCCTTAAATATCGTCAAAAACATTATCTTGAAATCAAAACCCAAGGTCCAGTTTTCAATATAATATAAGTCATGGTCAATTCTTTTTTGTATGGAAGTATCTCCCCTGAATCCGTTGACCTGTGCCCAACCGGTAAGCCCCGGTCTTACCTGATGTTTTATCATATAATGCGGTATCTCCTCCCTGAACTTTTCCACATAGAAAGGTCTCTCAGGCCTCGGACCCACAAGTGACATATTACCCTTTAACACATTGAAAAACTGCGGAGTCTCATCAATGCTTGTCTTTCTGATAAACCTGCCTACAGCCGTGACTCTCGGATCGTTCGGTGTAGTCCACTTTGACTTCTCCTCTGACGGCTTTTGAACAGCCATGGAGCGGAATTTATACATTTTGAAAGGTTTGTTGTGCAAACCCACTCTTTCCTGCGAATATATTATCGGTCCACCGTCTGTCAACTTTACAAGTATTGCAGTGATTAACATCACAGGTGAAAACAATATTATACCAAACAATGCCCCAAATATGTCAACAATTCTTTTTATATATGCATTGTGAAGTTCTGTAAGCGGCACATGTCTGATATTTATAACAGGAAGCCCTTGCAAATCCTCTATATAAGGAATGGTCGGTATAAAATTATTGTAATCCGGTATAAACTTTGTATGCACACCCGATTTCTCACAGTCGTTAACTATAGCTTCAAGATGCTCATACTCCTTTATACTAAGTGTAATGGCAATCTCATCAAGCACATTCATCTCTAAGATCATATGCAGATTTGCTATTGTGCCTATTACCTTAACCCCGTTGTAACAATATCCCCTTTCCTTGTGGTCATCTAAAATACCTCTGATATTGTAGCCCCACTCGGGATTTTGCTTAACTCTGTCTATATACCCTTCCGCCGCTCTTGAATACCCGATAAGCAAAACATGCTTTTGGTTGTATCCCTTCGTCCTGATGCTCATCAAAAAGCTTCTTATAAAGCTCCTCTCAAAGACCATCAGTACATTTGTAAGAATATAAAAGATGATTACCAATCTTCTTGAGAAGTGGTGCATATTCATATTCTTACCGCCAAGATACAGTGTCAAGGTAAATATCAAAAATCCTATGGAATTGGCTTTAAAGATATTTGCTATCTCACTTCTTCTACCTGAGATTCTTTTAGGTGTATACAGTTCAAAGAATTCATACAGTATAAGAAACCCCGGTATTATAATAATCAATGCACTGAAATATACCTGTGCGGACAATGCCAGTATCGCATCATCATTGTAATACATTATAAGATAAGCTATCAAGTAGCTTGTGAATATAACAAGGGCATCCAAGAGTATATGCAGCCTATTCAGTCTCTTTTGGTTTTCTTTAATCATATATTGCTCCATATCGCACTTAAAGTGTTCGATTTCTGCCTAAATTTTGTAAAACCCTGAAACTATTTTACAACTAAAAACAAAATCATTTATTACATTTTACTTAATCTTTAGTAACAGTTATTAACAGGTATGCCTTTTTATAAATCTGTACACATATTCAAAGGTGCCGAATATGATTTCACCCTCCAGAGCCAATATATTTGATTTCTTTATCTCACTAAAATCCACTCTGTCACATTCTTTTAAGTTTTTAAATCCTTCGATAAGTCCGCTTACATAATCTTTTATAAATCCTTTTTTTAAGAAAAATCCCATCTTTATAAATGTACCGAGTGCAAGCGGCAAAATATTGAAAGCTATCTGCAAATTGGTCATATTCTTGTATATAAGATAAATATTGTTTCTTGCGGCCAGCCTTACCTTAAATGAATTGTACTTTGACCCTGATGTGGCGCTTCCAAGGTGATATACCTTTGCAAGCGGCTCAAAACCTATGATATATCCTTTAAGCCTTGCCCTGAAGCTTAAGTCCATATC
This sequence comes from uncultured Lachnoanaerobaculum sp., assembly GCA_963518365.1. Lineage (GTDB taxonomy): Bacteria > Bacillota > Clostridia > Lachnospirales > Lachnospiraceae > Lachnoanaerobaculum. Next base: position 6,364 of record CAUQKD010000003.1, read on the forward strand.
TTCAAGGTATGCAAAGTGCATTTCATCAAAGTACCCGACTTCATCCAAGATGCTCTTTCTGTATATGCTTGCACCTGCGCAGGCTGAAAATACCGCTCGCTTCTTTGTAAAGTCGCTTACCTTCTCGCCTACACCTATCTGATATCCCCATCCAAGAAGTGAATATCCGTCTCCGGCATCGTCCACAAGTTCCTTATTATTTGCGTTTATCATAAGCGGATTTACAGCAAAAATCTTTTCAGACTTTTCTATAGCATTCACGAGTTTTTCCATATAGTCATTAAAAACTTGCGTGTCGTTGTTTAATAAAATAATATACTTACTGTCGCTTGCAGCCAGTCCGACATTTACTCCTCCTGCAAAGCCCAAGTTTTCATCCAAGTATATCACCCTTATATTCAGATTTTTTTCATAGCTTTCCAAATCTCTTAAATACTCAAGTGAAGCATCCTTTGAGCCGTTATCTACCACCAGCACATCAAAGTTTTTATATGTCTGATCTCTCAACGACTCTATGCAATCGCCCAAAAAGGCGGCACCGTTGTAATTCGGTATTATTATTGTTACTTTACTCATATTTCTCCCATACCTACAGGTATTTTTTTATCTTCTCATCTATAAAAGGTTCACCGATCTTTTCATGTAATAAATCTCTGAGTGCAAAGTTTGACTTTCTAAGCGTGAGATTAGGATTGTAATACGGATCGCCCTCAGCCAAAATCTTCGGCCATCTCTTCATAAATATAGCAGTCTCTCTGTTGAATCTTTCAATCTTTTCAGGGCTGTCCTCAAGTCCTCTTGACTTTGATTCATAGTGATAAAACAGCGCATAAGGATTGTACACCACCAGATAATCTTTTGATCTTACCTTCATACAAAAATCAATATCGTTAAAAGCTACCGCAAGCTCCTCACTGAATCCGCCCACTTCGTTAAAGACGGATTTCTTTGTGACAAGTGCGGCTGCCGTTACGGCTGAATAATCCTGCAATGTAAGCGCTCTGTGGAAATAACTGTTTTCCACATCCGACAGTCCTATAAATGTATGACCTGCCACACCTCCGAAACCGACTACAACACCTGCATGCTGTATGGTATCATCATTGTAAAGCAGTCTTGCACCTACTATTCCCACATCTTTTCTAAATGCATACCACATCATCTCCTCTATTGATGTAGGATTTATCATTTCGATATCATTATTTAAAAAGAACAGATACTCACCGCTTGCATAGCCTACGCCGAAGTTGTTAATAAGAGAATAATTAAATTCTCTCTCCCAGAAGACCACCTTGATATTGTCAAATTCCTTTTGAATCTTTTCATAGTAATCAAAAGTCTTTTTCTCTGTGGAATTGTTCTCAACCACAATAAACTCTATATTTTTATAGGTACTCTTTGTCACTATGGAACGAATTGCAAGGTCAAGGTCGTCACTGTGATCTTTGTTCGGAATAATAATTGATAAAAGCGGCTGCTCCTTCATAATAAAGTACTTGTGATAGATACCGTAGTCCACACCTTTTTCAATCTTTTCCACAGGTAGGGAATTTCCCGTTCTCTCTATATGTGCCTTTATCGCCCTTGCACCGGCCTCAAAAGCATACAACTTACTTTGCGGATTGGATGCTGTGGAGTTCATATGACATCTCCAGTGGTATAAAACCTTCGGTATATGCACAATCTTTTTTGCATTCTCGGTAACTCTGAAGATAAAGTCATAGTCTTGTGCTCCGTCATATGCCGCATCAAACATTCCGGCCGTATCCACAAGTTCTTTCTTTACTACAAAAAGATGACAGATATAGTTTACACTCTCAAGCATATCAATATTGAAGTCAGGTTTAAAATGAGGATCAAATAATGAACCGCCGTCCATATCAAGCTTATCTTCATCGGAATACATACAGTCACATTCTGTCTCATTTATCGCCTTGGCACATTCATAAAGCGCATTTTGTGTTATCACATCGTCATGATCCGCAAGCACTATATAATCACCTGCAGCCATCTTTAGAGCTTCGTTGGTATTGCCTGCAATACCCATATTCTTGCCGAGTTTTTTATACTTTATCTTATTTTGTGCACTTTTTTCTTCAATATATTTTTTTATAAATTCTTCTTTATCCTTACCGCCCTCAGAGCCGTCCGCAAGGCAAACTTCAAAGTTTTGATAAGTCTGATTCATTATGGAGTCAAGCAACTCTCCAAGGAAATTGTCAGGTGTGGCATAAAGCGGCACCACTATCGAAAATAAAGGCGAGTAATCAAATTTTACATCTCTTTGTGCATTCAGTTCTTCCTTGGTAGGCTTGGTTTTTTCATACCACTCCGCGTACTCGTAGTCATTGTCCATACCTTGAATCTTACTCTTTGACTTTCTTATAAGCGCCCTAAGACCGTTCTTTTTCATAAAGTTCATTGCAACCCTTACAGTTTCCATATTGCAAAGGTCCTTTAACTTCTCCATCCTCTTATAGGCGACACTTGAACGTTTATATATCAGTTCTTCATTGTACTTTATTCTCTTTTTTTGCTTGTCAATTGCTATCTCAAGGTAGTAGTCATCGCCCCTTTTGTAGTCAAACTTTATATCAAATCCGTAGTCCTCGTCATATACCTTGCCGAAGTATGTCTGGCTTACATCGTCTCTTCTGGTCTTTACATATTTGAAATCCACACTCTCCATCTTACTGTTGTAGACATGAAAAGAGGGCTGTGAAGTCGGCTTTTTGCCTACAACCCAACCGTTCAAAGTAATATAGTTCTCGCGTATGCGAACGTAATCCACCTTATATTTCATAAAGTACTTTCCTTTTATTCTTCAAAATTGATTCTTTCTTCTTCCACTACAAGAGGTCTGTTCATCACTCTTTGGTTTATAGTCATTATATACTCACCGACAAGTCCTATAAAGAATATCTGTATAGAACCTAAAAAAAGCATACCTATAAGAATAGGTGCCATCCCCGCCGGGAATCTGTCCCAGTATAAGAGCTTCATAATCAGATATATTACCGCTATTATCATGGACAGACCTGAGAGTATAATCCCCGCAAAGGTTGCAAGACGAAGCCCGACCTTTGTATATGCGGTAAATGAAAGCATTGCCGCATCATAAAGCTTATAAAAGTTGTTGCTGGTCTTTCCGGCTCTTCTTTGAGGCTGTTCATACGGAATTTCTTTTCTTCTGAATCCAAGCTCAGCCACTATTCCTCGAAGGAAAGGCACAGGGTCGTCCAATTCTCTCATCACATTGATAAATGCCTTGTCGTACAGTCCGAAACCGGTAAAATGCTCTATCTGTTCCACCTCCGAAAGCTTCTTTATGGTTCTGTAATAAAGGCTCCTAAGGTGATACATTATCTTATTTTCCTGACTGGATTTTTTGATTCCGATAGCTATCTTATAGCCTTCTTCCCATGCCTTTACATACTTGGGTATCATCTCCACAGGATCTTGAAAATCAGCCGCCATCAAAATGGTTGCGTCTCCGCTGCTTTGCAACATTCCGTAATATGGAGAATTGAACTGTCCGAAATTCTTTGCATTGAATATACCCTTGATACCTTTGTCATTCTTACAAAGTTCTCTTATCAACTCTCTTGTTCTGTCTTTTGAATCATTGTCAATAAAAATAATCTCATATTTGTAAGCTGAAAGATCATTTTTGAATACTTCCCTTATGGCATTTGCCATAGGTACCACATTTTCTTCTTCATTATAACATGGTACCACCACACTTATTTTTTTCATTCTACCATCCTGTAAGTATCATTGTCTTTATAACATCATTACCCTTATCTTTCATAAGCTGTAATGCTTCTACCACATTTTCAAATCCTTTGAATGTATGTGTAATCATCTTGTCGGGTTCAAATCTTTTGTACTTTACCATGGATAAGAGTCTTTCCATCCTGACTCTGCCGCCTTTTCCAAGCTCCATATATATACTTTTGCCTGACATACCTCTTCCTGAAGAAAACTTCGGTATCTCCATACTTCCGTCTCCGGTAAAAAGCTTCAGATTCACAACCTTTCCGACACCATATCTTACCATATCTATCGCATCTGAAAAAGTCCTATCATTACCTCCTGCAATTATTACCACATCTGCACCTTTACCGGCTGTAGCTTTAAGGACGTATTCGACTATATTGTGGTCTTTGTAAGATATCACTTCACTTGCTCCGTACTCATATGCAAGAGGAATACTTGCTCCTCTGCTGCCTACCGCAATAATCCTTCCCGCACCGCGAAGTGCGGCACCGCATATTGCCATCAGACCTACACCACCTATACCGAGTACTGCAACAGTATCACCAAAGTTCACCCTCTCTGCACCTGTGAATCCCGTTGTTGCCATATCCGTACACATAAGTCCGCTGCCAAGGCTTACCCCTTCCGGCAAAAGTGCCAAGTTAAGATTTGCATCCGCCACTTCAAACTCTCTTGCAAAGACTCCCGGAGTACTTCTTCCAAGTGTATTTGCACTGAAGTTTGCCCCTGCATGCAAAAGATTACCGTCCTGTATATCCTTGTCATGAAAATTCGGAGTCATGGAAGGCACTACCACAATATCTCCCTCCTTGAAATCTCTTACACTTTCACCTACCTTAACCACTCTTGCTACCGCTTCATGCCCCAAAATAAGATTGTCAGGTTTTTTTGAACCCGAGCCGTATACTGTATTTACATCTGATGTGCATACCGATATAGCTACCGGAGTCAGTATAGCATTGTACTCACTTTTAAGTACCGGTCTTTGTGCATCTATAATCTCGGCTCTGTTTCTTTCTACCAGTGCAAATGCTTCCATTACTTCTTTTGCCTTTTCCTTTCAAAATAATACACTTATTACTTCAATCAAGTACTATTATTATATATCCTAAACGCCGATGTAACAATAGTGAGAATGCAAACAAAAAATGCTTGGACAAGTATTGAAATAAAACTTTTCAATACTGATCTAAGCATCTTTTACTTCTTAATGATTATCTTTTGTCTCCAATAAAAAATACTGCGACTGTTCCCGGACCGGTGTGTGCCCCTATTATATGACCTATCTCTTTTACTTCAACATTCCCTTTCAGATTTGGGAAACGGGCCTCAAGCATACTTGCAAGTTTTGTGGCCTCTTTTTCTGAATCTGCATGACTGATAAAACATTTTCCTGCATATCTCTTTCCGTCAACCGCCTGTACTTCCATTCTTGAAACAATGGCTTCCATAGTCTTTTTCTTGGTCTTCACTTTTTCAATCACGACCAGCTTACCCTCTCCGTCCACACACATAAGCGGACAAAAGTTAAGTGTCTTACCTATCTTATATGTAAAGTTTGTCAAGCTTTCTTCTTTCAGATAAGTAGTCAGGTCTGTTGAGAAAAACCAATGATTGATATACTTTTTTGAATTCTCCGCATAGAGCTTCAATTTGTCAATAGGCATTCCCTCGTCCCTTTTGTCCGCCAAAATGTCAATCAGCAAGCCCATGCCTGCCGATGCGGACAGAGAGTCTACTACATGTAATTGTCTTTCAGGATATTCCCCCTTTAGTTCCTTTGCTGCTGCCGTCGCGGTCAGATACGAATCGGATATACTTGATGAAAGACAAATATGCAATACATCCTTACCGTCTTCCAAAAATTTCTTAAAGTATTCCTTGTAATCTGCCATGTCGATTTGACTTGTTGTCGGATTTATACCATTTCTCATCTTCTCATAGAAATCCGATAAAGGCACGCTCTCTCCCATACTTTCATCATATATCTGTCCATCAATAGAATATGTACTGTCAATATGATGAATATCCCTACTAGAGTAATACCCGTTAGTCATATCTGCGGTGGAGCTGCATGATAAAATATAGTCCTCCATGACTATACCTCCTAACGTTTTTTTGTAACCTAACCGAATGTATTTAATATTGAAGTAGTGCTTACGTCCATTAAAAATACTTCAATATAAGGACCGGTTCACCCTTTATTTCTGTCTAACATATCAAGTCAATCTACTGTCAATTTGTGCAAATCTTTATGCATCTATATAATAACATACTTTTAAGCTATTTTTCAATATTTTATTATTTGATTTATATTTTTTATGCTATTTTTTATTTGCAAAAACTTTTCAAAAAATCTATTTTCGCTATATATATATTATTATCTGATATAATTGTATATAATGATGTTTTTTAGAGTCAAAAAAGGCCTTATATTTTAAATAAGACCTCATAAAAAATGACACAAATTTTTAACTTGAAAGCGTTTCAATCAGTGATTGTAGTGCCTCCAGACTTCCGTTATCCCTAATCTTATAAAATAGATGTTCAAGTGTCTTTCTCTCACCGATTCTTGCTATTTCTTTTTCAAGACTCTTTGTTGCATCTGAAAAGACTTTCCAATTTTCCTGAAACAGTTCCCATTTTAAGAATTTTTCAACGCCGTCTTTTGCCATCTCACTTGCTTTTTCAATACTCATCTTTTTCTTTTCATTGTTTTCCTTGGCATATTTTTTCATATCGTCCATATTGTAATAGGATATACCTTCCAAGCTTCTTATTCTCTCATCAATATCACAAGGCAGAGCCAAATCCACAAACACCTTTTTGCAGGCTTTACTTAAGTTGTTTTTTATATGCTCCATAGTCAAGGTAAAATGCGGTCCGCTTGTGGAAGAGATTATAATATCCGCATCATCTACATACTTATATCTGTCATTATATTCGATTATTCTTACCTTACCCTCCGCATTCGGCGACATATCTATATTGTGGCTTCTCTTTGTGACATAAATTTGTGAAAAATCGTAGCTTAGGGCATTCTTTAAGACAATGCTTCCTATCTTACCTGAAGCACCTATTATAAGCAGCTTCTTTCCTTCAAAACCTGACAATTCATCCTTTGCAACTCTTAATGCAAGAGTTGCGGTAGATACTCCGGACTTTGATATAAGAGTATCCGTCTTTATCTTCTTTGCCTCGGTAACGGCATCTCTAAAAAGAGTATTCAGGTAAAGATGTGAAGTGTTACATTTTCTTGCAAATTCTATAGCATCCTTTACCTGCCCGAGGATTTGGTCTTCTCCGATAAGCATTGAATCAAGCCCGGCACTTACCATATATAAATGACTTACAGCACCCCTACCGGTATAGCACAGTATATAATCTCTCAAATGTTCTATATCCGTACCTATAATATCTTCACACTTTTTTACAATAAGGCTTATCAAAGTATTGGTATTTTCTTCATGTGTACTTATATATATCTCAGTTCTGTTACAGGTCACAAGTACCGCCGCCTCATCTATAGGTTCTTCACTACACAGTGTAAGAAGCAGTTTTTTCTTGTCCTCATCTCCAAAGGCAAAATATTCTCTTACCTTTTGCGGAGTATTCTTAAAGCTGAGACTCAGAAGTAAAATCATTCCACTCCCCCGAATCTCTTTATTACATCCAGTGTATTCTTTATATCCTCACTGTCATGTGCAGCAGATATGAAAGCCGCCTCAAACTGGCTCGGCGCAATATATATACCGTTATCTCTTAAAAATCTGTAGTAACTTGCATATTTCTCAAGGTCACAGCTAAGTACATCCTCATAACAGTTCACTGATTTTGAGGTAAAGAATACAGACATCAAAGAACCTACTCTGTTTATATGTACTCTCTTTTTATCTGAATTCATTATTTTTTCAATACCTTCAGCAAGTGTTTTTGTGCTCTCATCTATATTCTTATAGATTTCAGGATGTTCAAAAAGCTCTTTCAGTGTGGCTATACCTGCAGCGGTGGCTATAGGATTGCCACTAAGTGTACCTGCCTGATACACATCACCCAAAGGACTGATACATGCCATGATTTCTTTCTTTCCGCCATATGCTGCAAGAGGCATACCTCCGCCTACTATCTTACCGATTGTAACAATATCAGGCTCTATATCATAGTACTCACAGGCACCGCCCTTTGCCAATCTGAATCCTGTTATAACCTCATCAAATATCAAAAGTGCATCATTCTCTGTTGTGATTTTTCTTAAAAACTCAAGGAAACCTTCTTTTGGAAGTACTACACCCATATTTGCGGCTACCGGCTCCACTATAATTGCGGCAATCTTTCCCTTGTACTTATCAAATAATGCACTTACACTTTCAAAATCATTAAAATCCGCTACAAGAGTATCCTTTGCATAGTCACTCGGTACACCGCCGCTTGAAGAAATCGCCTCTGTAAGTACGCCGCTTCCGGCCTTTACCAAAAGCCCGTCGGAATGTCCGTGATAACATCCTGTAAACTTTATAATCAAATCCTTCTTTGTATATCCTCTTGCCAGTCTTATAGCACTCATAGTGGCCTCGGTACCTGAGTTTACAAGCCTTACCTGCTCCATAACAGGCATTGCCTCATTTATCATCTCCGCAAGAATATACTCCTTTTTTGTAGGCGCTCCGAAGCTTAATCCCTTTTTCAGCGCCTTCTTTACCTTCTCTATCACTGTAGGATAGGCATGTCCCAATATCGAAGGTCCCCATGAACATACATAATCTATATATTCGTTGCCGTCTACATCATATATCTTTGAGCCGAGAGCCGATTTTATAAAAACAGGGTCACAGTGTACCGCTCTTGCAGCACGAACGGGAGAGTTCACCCCTCCCGGAATATATTTCTTTGATAAATCAAAATACTTTTCCGATTTTTTATAAATTTTTGATTGCATCTATTATTCCCTCTACATCATATTGCTTTGCTGTAATTATATTTTCTATACCAAGTTCTACAAGTGCCTTTGTGGTCACAGGTCCTATTGAAACCACTTTTCCTGAAAGCATTTTTTTATCTTCAATCATTTCCACAAGAGCCTTTGCCCCGCTTGCACTTGCAGCCACCACATAGTCAAAGTTTTCTATATCCTTGTTGAGCTCAAACTTTTTCCTATAATCAATGAGCGTATCATAAACAGGAATATCGCTATAGGCTATTCCCGCACTCTTAAGTCCTTTCGGCAATATATCACTTCCGATCTTTGCCCTGAGCATAAGAACCTTACTGTTTTTATCAAGTTTGGGAAGAATTTCATCTAAGAAGCTTTTTGAATCAAATTTACTTGGAATAAAGTCGGCATTCACTCCGTATTTATTCAAAGCTTCCCCGCTTCCGCTGCCTATAACGCATATCTTCTTATTATAGAGACTTCTTATATCAATACCGTATCTTTTTATCTGTTCAAAAAATATATCCACACCGTTTGAGCTGGTAAATAAAATATGTGTGGAATCATTAAGCTCAGATACAAGCTTTTCTTTTTCTATCTCTATCTCTTTTATTGTAATAAGACTCATCTCACATATATTGGCACCCGTCTCCTTAAATCTTTTTGCCATTTTTTCTACAAACTCTCTTGTTGCAGTCAAAAGTATATTTTTACCTGAAAGCGGCAGCTTGTATTTATTAAAGAATGACAAATCCTTTTTGCATACATCACCTATTACAATCAATGCAGGCGAAACTATATTTTCTCTTTTCGCAATGTCTTCTATACTGCAAAGTTCACCTCTGAACACTCTTTGATTGTACCTTGTACCGTTTTCAACAACAGCGGCACCGATATGCGGATTCATACCGTTTGAGAGCAATCCGTTCACTATCAGCGGAAGATTGGATATTCCCATCAAAAATACAAGACTGCCGTCAGTCTTTGCAATATTTTTAAAATCAAGATCAAGCGGCTCTCCCTTTTTCCTGTGCCCGGTAAAGACATGAAATGATGTCGCCTCACCTCTGAATGTAATCGGTATACCTGCATATCCAAGTCCTGCATAAAAGGAGCTGACTCCATGCACTATCTCAAAATCAATACCTCTTTCTATAAGGTATTCGGCTTCCTCACCGCCTCTGCCGAAAATATAGGGGTCACCCCCCTTTAATCTGACTACATATTCACCGCTCCCGGCGTACTCTGCAATAGTCTCATTTATCTCATCCTGAGTCAGGTAGTGATTCCCCGATATCTTTCCTGCATAGATAAGCTTTGCGTCTAACCTAGCCTTGTTTAAAACAGTAGGATTTATCAAATTGTCATATACCAACACATCCGCATTTTGTATACATTCCAACGCCTTTAATGTGAGCAAATTTTCATCTCCCGGCCCCACACCTACAAGTGAAACCTTTTTTACTTCTTTATTAAACATCTTTCCTCTTAAGTTTGATTGCTATTTTCTCCACTGTATCTAAAAGTTCTTTGCCGTTTGTATCGGCATTTTGATATTCACCTTCAAAGTAAGCATTTATACTGTAATCATCCAAGTTCTTTTTTATATATATACCTGCACTTGTATGACAGTCCGCCTGTAATACACTTAAGTATCTTCTTTCAGCGTTAAATAAGGTATTACAGGTCTCATCCTGTATCTTTTTTAAAACCTCCGGCATATCATCAGACGCATACTGTGCACAAAGTATTCCCTGAGCCGGTGCCGGCAGTATATCAGTCTCTTTTATATCTATTATATTGACTCTTCTAAGGAGTTCTTCACACTCCGCTGCATACTTTGTATCACCCAAAAGTCTGTCAAGTCCTGCCTTGGCCAAGATAACTCCGTCGGTATCACCTGAGAATATTTTACCGATTCTTGTAAGTACATTTCCTCTTATAGGTACCACTTTTATATTGTCGTTTAAAAGCATGGCCTGTTCGGCCCTTCTTTTTGAGCTTGTTCCTATTCTGAACCCATACGGCAGATCTCTTATCTCCAAATCTGTGGGACAATCATTTTTTACAACCAGTACATCTCTTACAATTCCTCTTTTTAATACAGGCATCAACTTCAGCCTGCCGTCAAATTCAAGCGGCAAATCCTTTGCTGAATGTATTGCCAAATCTATATCACCGTTTATAAGCGCCTCTTCAAGCTCCTTTGTAAACAGTCCTTTTCCGCCTATTTCCTGCAAGGAGATATCAAGCCTCTTATCCCCTAGGGTATTCATAGGAATATATTCTATTTTTATATGGGGGAAGCTATTTTTTATAGCATCCCCCACCAATTCGGTCTGTGCAAGTGCCAAAGCACTTTTTCTCGTACCGATCCTTATTATTTCTTTATGAAACATATTTCGCCTCATCAGCATGTTTTAGTATAAGCTTTCTGACAAAATCATACTCTCCAAGTCCCTTAAGCTCATAATCCACATTCTTGTTCATCTCTTCAAGTATACTCTTAAAGCTATCCTCATCGCCTGCCATATCGTTCTTTGCATGATCTCCTGCCACTATCATAAACGGAGACAAATGCACAGTCTTATATCCTGAAAGTTTTGGAAGCACATCCTCAATATACGGATAACCCTCTACACAGGCTATATAAATATCATCTCTGCCGCATTCTGCAAATCTGTTTCTGAGCAACTCATATATTTTGTTTGACTCATGATCCGATCCGTGCCCCATCAAAAGATAGGCCGCTCCGTCTTCCTTTTCATATAGTGAATCAAGCTCTTTTATAAGATATTCAAAGTCTTCATCACTTTCAAGTAATGCATTGCCCATCCTTATCCTTGAAAACTTGTCCTTATATGAAACCGCCACTTCTTTGACCTTATTGTTTTCAATTCCGTCTATGATATGAGTGCTTATAATAAGCAAATCCTCGACCCCGTTTTCAAGAGCCTCTTCAATCGCCTCTTTTATATCATTGATATGCACATTATGTCTCTTTTTTAACTTTGCCCTTATAATATCGCTGGTCCAAGCTCTTAATACAATGCTGTCTTTATATGTATTTTTAATGTCATTTTCGATTACATCTATTGTCTTTTTTCTTGTGTCTTCATGTGTTGTTCCGAAACTTGCAACTATTACCCCTTTTTTCAACCTATTAACCCCTTATCTATACATTTTGCCAATTCCTTAGCGTAATATGTGATATATATATCGGCTCCCGCTCTGAATGCCGAAACCGCCATCTCACACATTATTTTTTCCTCATCTATAAAACCGTTTTTTGCTGCGGACTTCACCATGGCATATTCTCCGCTTACAGAGTATGCGGCCACCGGAATATCCGTTATTTCCTTTACCTTTGCCACAACATCCAAAAAGCTCATGGCAGGCTTTACCATAACTATATCCGCCCCTTCCGCAACATCGTCATAAACTTCTTTTAATGCTTCTCTTATATTGTGCACATCCATCTGATATGTCTTTCTGTCTCCGAATGCAGGCGCGGAATCCGCCGCGGCTCTGAACGGACCGTAAAATGCTGAAGCATACTTTGCAGAATACGACATTATCGGTATATTCTTATACCCGTTTGCATCAAGCAACTTTCTAATCTCACCCACTCTGCCGTCCATCATATCTGAAGGTGCCACCATATCGGCTCCCGCCTCCACCTGTGACAATGCAATCTTTGCAATGTACTTTATAGTGGTATCATTGTCAACATCATGTCCTTTCAATATTCCGCAATGTCCGTGTGAAGTGTACTCACACATACATACATCACCTATCACATATATATCAGGATAGTTCTTCTTTATATATCTGACAGCTTCCTGTACGATGCCGTGATCATGATACGCTTCACTTCCCACCTCGTCTTTATGTTTCGGTATACCAAAGAGCATTACAGATTTCACTCCCGCATCAAGCAGTTCTTTTATAACACCGTCACATCTGTCTATACTCATGCGATACTGCCCGGGCATGGACTCTATCTCTTCAAAGATATTCTCTCCCTCTTCAAAAAACATAGGATAAATAAGCGAATTCTTACTTATTCTGGTCTCCCTGACCATACTTCTGATATTTGCATTTGCTCTTAATCTTCTGGTTCTAAACATATCTCTCCTCTTATATAATATCAGTCAAATTTTTCCGCGTTAGGATCTTCTTCCAGTTCTTTCTTGCATCTGCTGACCACATCTTTTATATTGTATCTGATTTCACTTGCAACCCTTCTTGCCAATCTGTGATTGCTTCCTGATGATGTCACTCCTATTACCATCTCTTCTTCTGTCACAATTCCCGGAAAATAGAAATCACAGTTTTTATAGTTGGACGCATCGTTTACCATAATTCCTGCCTTATTACAGTCCCAAACTATTTTCTCATTTAGTTCTTTATTATCTGTCGCTGCAATAACATAGTCAACTTCCTCTACATCGGTACTGTCATAAGCTCTTTCTTTCAAAATAAGCTTATCATCCTGTTGGTCCATAATAGTTGCCGCTATTGTCTTTGCTACAACTATTATCTTGCAGCCGAACTCTTTAAGCTTCAGAATTCTTCTGACCGCTATATTGCCTGCTCCGACTACCAAAAAAGTCTTGTCACTTATGTCAATAAACAACGGAAAATACTTTGCCATATTCGCCTCCTCTTACATAAAAACCTACCAAACCTTGTGGCAAAAAACACTGCATATATTATAACATATTCCGATATATTTTTTGATAGAAATATGAAATCGGAACGCTGATGTTTATCAAAAAAAGCATAAATAATCTCATTTAAAAGCTTATCCGATAATTGTGTATTACCTACATATTTTATCACTTATTTTTATACATGATGTCAATTGTTTATGGTTTCAAACTTTGCTACAATCAAAGTACTTATTCTTATATGTTCGTGATTTTATTCTATATACTTTCTGTTTGTATATTCTAAATTTCACTCGGACATGGATTCTAAAAAATTTCTTTGGTATAATAGAAAGGAGAAATATGCAAGAAAAAGATATTACTCAAAAGATGGAACTATCCCAAAAACATCTTGGGGCTGTTAAATGTAGATGACCGCTTAAAGCCATATGTCAGCGACTACAATATCAATGTTTTTGAAATTGCATCCCTCGATGAAGAAAAGCGAAAGCTGTTCAAAAGTGACTTTAGGGTATTGGTCGACTATCTTTATCAAGTGAGGACAAACCACAACTATAACCCTGAAAAATATTTTGTACAGCATATGCAGGAGGTTTTAGACTTAATGTCTGCTATGACAGGTGACACGATTTTTGAAAAATCAATTGAAAATACTAAGATAAAGGAGGCTCATTATATGTGCGATGTTATTCATGCTATGATAGACGAAGGTGTTGAGAGAGGTAGAAAAGAAGGCAGAGAAGAAGGTATCCAAAAGGGCAAACTGGAAGGGGCCAATATCATAGTCCGTCTATATGAAATCTTGCTTAATGAAGGCAGTATGGACAAACTTAAAAGAGCTACCAAGGATGAAGCCTACAGATACGAGCTCTTAAAAGAGTATGACTTATTGAAAGATTTCAGCTGATATACCACTCAAAACTTTTTAATTTATATGTACAATCAATTACTTTAAAGTTCTACAATACTAAATACAAAGGAGCATATCTATATGTTCGAATATAATACAAACAATGATTTTTAAACAAGCAGAAAATACGGGTTTAGTAGTCGCATTATAAAAGATGAAAAGATATATAAACATATTGTAAACAAGCTCTATGAAATATTACTTAACGAATGTAGCTTTGAGAAATTAAAAAAAGCTGTAGGAGATGAAGAGTATAGGGATATATTATTAAAAGAATACCATCTCCTATAATTTAACATAATATCAAGCTTATACTGATTTAACAATTTTACTTACTGCCGAGGTTTCAAAGTCTCGGCAGTATTTAATCAGATCTAAAATTTTATTTTTCGCAAACCTCTTTTGCAAACGGAATACTTGGTGAGGCACCTTTTCTACTTACTGTTATACTTGCAGCCTTTGCGGCCTGTTTCAGTGCTTTTGATACATCTGTGCCTGCAACCAGCCCTGCTATAAAATAGCCGGTGAAAGTATCACCTGCCGCCGTAGTGTCAACAACATCAGCCTTGTATATTTCCTGTCTTATCTTCTGTGTCTTGTCCACATATACAGAGCCGTTTTCTCCCAATGTCAACACTATCTTGGTGTTTGGAAATCTTTTTGTCAATTTCTCTACAAGTTCATCCTCATCTGTGCAAGCAGCTCCGAGTATATCGGAAGCTTCTATCTCATTGAGTATAAGATATTCCACCTTCTCCAAGTCACATTCAAATATCCTTTCATTTAGAGGTGAAGGATTTAAAATAATGCTCATTCCCTTAGCAGCTCCCTCATCTATAATAAATGCAAGATTGCTCACCTCGTTTTGAAGTAAAAGTATATCTCCTTTATCAAAATCCTCTAATACCTCTTTGATAAAGTCAATGCCTATATTTTGGTTTGCTCCACCATATAAAAGTATGCAATTATTGCCTGCTCCGTTTTTTTGTATAATGGCATGTCCCGATGACATATCATACCTTTTTATGTAAGATATATCGACTCCTACATCTGAGAGTGCCTCCAAAAGCATAGATCCGTCCGCACTTCCCACTGCTCCGGCATGGTATACTTTAACACCTGCCTTTGCCAATGCCACAGACTGGTTGAGACCTTTTCCACCATAAAATACATTCATGTCTGTTGAGGATATAGTCTCTCCCTCTCTCACGAAATGATCTACATCATATACATAATCCAGATTTAGTGAACCGAAATTAAGTACCTTCATTATCAACTCTTACTTTCTA
Organism: uncultured Lachnoanaerobaculum sp.; assembly: GCA_963518365.1. Taxonomy (GTDB): domain Bacteria; phylum Bacillota; class Clostridia; order Lachnospirales; family Lachnospiraceae; genus Lachnoanaerobaculum. The sequence continues at coordinate 21,946 of CAUQKD010000003.1, forward strand.
AAAATAAACATACTCCCTTTACCATCAGATATCCTGCCGGTGCGCCCTGATTTGCAATACCGGAGTCTTTTTTATTATCCGTAACAATAAAACTTAGAATCATCTACTTTAAAATCCTGTGGGAAATTATCATATTCCATAGTATCATAGTTGAAAATACCCACCTTGAAAGGCTTCTCTCCATGACATTTTGCCACTCTTTCATAACCTGTCAAGGCCACCTCCTCATACTCAATATATCGAATTTCCAGCTTTGCAAAACTGTTACCTATAGGTACATATATGTTTATCTCATTCTCTGCAAGGTATTCCACTGTAATATTGGAGAAGTTCATTAAGCAGTCATAGAATGTATCTAAGATAAATATATCATTAAGATTAGGCTCAAAATCACCACTTTCCATATCATACGCCGTAAACGACATCAAATCAAAAATTGTGTTCATGCTTATATCGAAGCTTACAACATATCTTTCATTCTCGTCACTCGGTTTCATCCCCCATATAGCAAGAGTAATACCGTCCAATGCCTCCAACTCTCTTACCTTTTTTTCAACTTCAATCTTACCCATAATGAAATCTCCTTCAACACGGTTATAGTACAAACAAAAATCTTACTACACATCAAAAATACTTATATATATTATAGATATTTCCAACAATATTTTCAAGATGTATACAAAAAAGCTCCCGCACCTAAGTGCGGGAACCCCTATTTTATGCTTTACTTAGATTATCTCCAAGCTCCGCTTTCATTTACATGATATCCGTCAGGTGTATTTTCATTCTGATACATTGAACCAAGTGGTCTTGAGTTTACATTACCAAAATTCCATCTACCTGTTGCATTATCAAAGAACCATGTCTGTGCAGGTGCTGTAGGATTTAAGAAGTAATACTCTCCTCCTATCTTGCTCCAGTTTGTACGCATAGCACCGCTTGAAGAATCAAGGTAATACCATCTTCCGTCCTGGCCGTCATGATGCCATCCCTTAATCATTTCACCATAGAATCCGTTGTGATTCATTGACAGATAATACCATGTATTATTGCTGTCTACAAACCATCCTGAATTCATGATTCCGTCCTCAGCAAAGTGATACCACTCAGACTTTGTCTTTCCTTCATAAGTGTAGCTTAAGTATGCCCAACCCTTAGCTCTTCCGCCATTTGTAAGGTTGAATACCCACTTGCTGCTGTCAGGGTTTGCTGTTGCTTCTGCAGGATTCAATAACTCCCAGTTACCGTCCTGACCTACTCTAAGTCCGCTTGTCTGTCCGTTTGATGCTCTTCTTCCGGCACTTCCCGAACCGCCGCCTGAACCGCCGTGACTACGACCGCCACCGCCGTTTCTTAAGTTCAATGTCGGCAATAAAGCGTTCAATGCATCAAGGGCTGCCTGAAGTTCTGCTGTTGATGACTTTCTGTTGATTCTGTCTAAGATCGCCTGTGCTGCCGCCAACTGTGCCTTTAATCTTCCCTGTGAATTTGCATCGTAGTCTCTTAAGTTTCTTCTTGCATCATTCACTGCTGAAGTTAAATCTCTCTCAGCCTTTGCTCTTGCAACCTTATCGTTTGAATAGAATACATATAAAGTCTCATCAGATGTTACTCTTAATGTAGGATCATATGCCTGATATGTATCCTTATCGGTACTAAGTCCTTCATAGTGCCATGTGATACCGTTGTTGTCAATGTAATCACCGGTGATACTTCCTGAATAAAGGCTTGCCTTATCATTTACAACCTCTGTAGATTTTATTGTAAAGTTTGTGATAAGAGAGTTGTCTCTGTTATCCTTTATCTTTATCTTATATACTACAGGTGTTGTGTATCCGAAGATATAGCTCTTTCCTGATTGTAGGTTGATATCAAACTGTCCCGGATATGTTGAGCTTGGATTCTCAAAATCTCCGCTTAATGCACTTACCGCATTTGAGCTTGTTGCCAACTCATGGAATGTGTATTCTCTTGTTGACATCAGTGCTCCTGTCTCTACAGTTGTATCAAGATTGATACTTCCTCCTGCCGGTGTGTAATCCACCCAGTTGTTTGTTGCTGTATCAAACTTTTGTACCTTGATATTCATAAGGAATACCGCACTGTATGTATCTGTAAGTGTATCAGCTATCAGGTTCTTTATAGGTGTAGGTACACTGTTCTTATCAATAACAACTCTGAATCTTCCTGTATCACTGATAACAGGGTTTACAGCTCCTATTGACTTTCCTGAAGAGATATTATCGTTATATACATTTCCGTCCCAACTTGTTCCGTCACTATACATTGCCTGCACCTTTACAGGTCTGTTCGGCATTGTAAATGTGATTCTTGCATTGGTTGTTGCACTGCTGCTTGGTAATCCGCTTACAACTTCCCAGTTGCTGAATGTATTTGATGCATTATCAAGCGGCTGTGCCAAAATCTCTACCGTTGTTCCCGGTGCAAGATTTCTAAGCTTGTTGATATCTGTTTCCGTCTGACCGTTTATCTTGAGGTTTGTAGGCAATGCGGCATTATTTGCAATAACTGTTACATCAAATGTATTTACTGTTAAACCGAGATTGTTTGTGTTTACAGGTAAATCCGCTCCTGCCGCCTGTCTTTGAGCAGGTGTATCATTGCTTCCTGTCTGCCTCGGTACTACATGGTATGTTCTTCCCGGATCAAGATTTCCGAATGTCACGGTACCGACTCCATGTGAGTTGTTTGTCGGTGTAGTGAACGGATATACTGTATTTCCGTTATCGTCTACCAATGCATACTCTGTATTAGGTGCTGTAGGACTTACTGTAATACTTGCTCTTCCCGGATTTGCACTATCCTCAGTTACCTGTGGTGTAGGTGCTACCGGTATTGTTGCAGGTGACGGTGTAGTGCTTACTCCTCCTGTTGTAGGTATCGGCATTCCAACTGCTACGCTTGCACTTGGCAATGCTGTATATACATTATATGTATTACCCGGTGTTAGGAACGGTCCTGTAATATTTGCACCGTTGGTTAAAACATCACTACCCGGTACTACCGCTACTACATTTCCGTTATTATCTGTTACTACATAGTTAAGTCTTGCATCAATTACTGCAGATCCTGATGGATTCATTGAATTTGACGGATCTATTGCTATAACAGGCTCTCCTGTATTCGGATTAAGACTTGGTGTAGGTATCGGATTATACGGAGTAGCCGGTGTATTCGGTACAGCATAAGCTGTGAATGTCATACCGTTCATGCTTGTAATATCTGTTGCAGGTGTTACTACTGCACCGCTGCTGTCCTTCCATACAACTGTATATCCTGAAGCAACCGTTATTCCACCTGCCGCTTCATCAACATAATTTGCCAAGTCTGCAAATGTCAATGTTCTAGGGTTGCCGCTTGTATCTATATTCGGCAACTTTGCTATACTACCGTTTAAAAGACTTACATGTTGTGTATCTGATGACACAAAGTTATATGTGTTTAGTGTATTAGGATTTTCCTTAAACAATGCTTTGATTGTTATATTTGATACACTTGACGGTATTCCTGTAACTGTAAAGTCAAACGGTGAAGATGAAGGTGCATCTACAAATCCGTTTCCATCCTTATCATACTGCCAATGATCAAACTCAAATCCCGGATCCGGTGTAGGTGTAGGCAAATAACTTTCCTTAAGAGTCAACTCATAAGTGTTATTTACGGTATTTATATTCTCCCTTGCACGTGTGATAACATGA
>CAUQKD010000004.1:0-24121 GCA_963518365.1 uncultured Lachnoanaerobaculum sp.
GTATGTGCTGACATGGGTGGCGAAAAGATGTATAATATAGACTTGACAGGCAGTATAGGCCTCATCATAGGAAACGAGGGGGACGGAGTAAGCGAAGGCGTCAAGAAAAATTGCGATTTCATAGCTTCTATACCGATGAAGGGAGATATAGATTCATTGAATGCATCAGTTGCCTGCGGTGTACTGGCATATGAAATAGTCAGACAGAGGATTGCGAAAGGAGCAAAATATGAGAAGTGATAAAAGAAAAGTCGTACTTGTAGGATGCGGTATGGTAGGTATGAGCTATGCTTATGCTATGTTAAACCAAAATACAGTGGACGAGCTTGTTCTTATAGATGTCAACAGACTTAGAGCTGAAGGTGAAGCGATGGACCTTAACCACGGTCTTGCATTCTCGGGATCACATATGAGAATATGGGCAGGAGACTACAATGACTGTAACAATGCTGATATCGTGGTTATTTGTGCAGGTGTGGCTCAGGCTCCGGGTGAAAGCAGAAGAGATCTTCTAAAGAGAAATATGGAGGTCTTCAAATCAATAATAGACCCTATTACGGAGAGCGGTTTCAACGGTATCTTTTTGGTAGCTACAAACCCTGTAGATATAATGACTGAGATTACATATAAACTTAGCGGTTTCAACCCGAGAAGAGTAATAGGATCGGGTACAGCGCTCGATTCCGCAAGACTAAAATACCTTTTGGGCTCTTATATACAGGCCGATCCGAGAAGCGTACATGCCTATGTCATCGGTGAGCACGGTGACTCCGAGTTTGTGCCGTGGTCAAATGCACTGCTTGCAACCAAGCCTATCGACGACATCATTGTCGAGTCAAAGGGTAAGCTTAAGATGGAAGAGCTCAGCCGTATCGAGGAAGAGGTAAGAACTGCGGCTTACAAGATAATCGAAGCCAAAAGAGCGACATACTACGGCATCGGTATGAGCCTTACAAGGATTACAAAGGCAATACTCGGAAACGAGAACTCGGTCATAACAGTTTCAGCAAACTTGCGTGGTGAGTACGGACAGAACGATGTTTTCGTAGGAGTACCATGTGTAGTAAACAGTTCAGGTATCCAGAGAATACTTGAGATATCACTCACAGACGAAGAGAAGGCAAAGTTCGCGGAGTCATGTGAAGAGCTGAGACATACATATGATGAGTTGAATGAGAAATAAAAAACGATGTTTTACTGATTTATAAGTATAAGAGTGCCATATTTGATAACAACATAATATGGCACTTTTGACATCTTTGTTTCATTTTGGAGGGGTGACTTGAAGGATAAATATTATTCTATCGGAAAGGTATCTGAGATATGTAATATACCGATAAAAACCTTGAGATATTACGACAAGATAAATGTAATGGTTCCTAACTTAAGACAGGAAAATAATAATTATAGATACTATAGTCATGATCAGATGGTTAGACTGTTTATAATTAAAAGATTAAGATATTTGGGTTTTTCATTGGAAGAGGTTAAAAATATCTTGAAAGAGGAAGATATAAAAAGCGTTGAGCAAATTGTAGAAAAAAAACAAAACTCCATTAGAGCAGAGATTGAAGAATTGAATAAAAAGTATGAGGAAGCTACAACTTTAAAAAATAAAATTCATACAGCATATGAAATCCTTGAAAATAGTAAAAGTTATAGCACTGAATCATCTTTTAAGTTGGAAAAACAAAGAGAAGTTTATGTATTTAGTAAAACCACTATGATGCAGGCATATAAAAATGAAAATGTTAATCTGGAAAAATGGATTGATATAATAGAATCTGCTAAAGAAAGAAATTTGAATATTCAAGGTGATATACTTGTATCATATCATACAGAGATGTTTGGGCAATTCATAAACAGAGATTGCGAAGTAGAGTTCTCTATTGTTGTAGAAAATAATATTGAAGATGTTGAAGTGAAGAAGTTTGGTGATTTTTTTGCTGCTAATGCAATACATGTAGGAGAGTATAGTGACATAGTTCATACATATATTTCATTAAAGAGGTGGATAGAAGAAAAAGGTCTTGTAGTAAACGGTCCGGTAACAGAAAGGTTTATGTTGTCACCGGTTGATTTACCGAATATGAAGTCTCATATAGTAAAAATAATAGTTCCTGTAAAGCCGATTGTATGAGAAAATATCAAAAGTATAAAATAATATATTGCACAATAGGAAGTCTCCACTTGATGGAGACTTTTTTTAGTTGTGTTTTTCTGATAATAAAAATTTTTGATAGGCATATTAAACAAAAACATAGATTAGATATTGTATATGATTACTTTTTTAGCTTTGAAATATGTGTAAAAACATGGTTAATGTTACGTACTGTAAATCCAATCTTTTATTAAAATATATTTAAAAGTATAAAACCATAGGAGAATAATTGTAAATTGATTTACAAAATGCAATTTTTTTATAAAATAATGACTTGATTATACAATAGCTGTATGTTTTAAGATAATAATTGAAAAAAACAAGTAATAAGTAAATAATAATTATTTAATTAACATTATTAATATAAATATATAGGAAAGGAGGGCAATGTGGCGGGATTTATTATATCAAATACCATATCAAACATAATTGTATGTGGCTTATGGACATATATGTCAGCTATGTTTGCAGGTCCGCTGATAGCAACTTGGGTAGGCTTTGCAGGATGTACATCTTATTATGTAGCAGGCTGTGGTAAAAACGGTTTTATCAGATCACTGTGCAGTAATATTGCAGGTATCTTTATCGGATGTACTATCATTTGGCTATGTGTAAATGTAAATGGAAGTCTATGGTTTAACGGATTGATAACGGGGATTTTCAGTGGAGTTATCATATATATCACACATTGTGATTTGACCAGATTTGCAACTTGTACATTTATGGGCGGCTTCAGTGCATTTGCATCAGGTGGTAATTGGAAAATGCTTATTATTTGCTTTATCCTGGGAAATATTGTTGGGCTCGCAGCAGATTACCTGGGAAGATTTATATTAGCAAAGTTTTTCAAGAAGACCGATAAAAAAGACTGGGTCATTGCTAAATTTTTAGAGGATTAAGAAACAAAAAGTAAGGGGTTTTAATATGAGCAAAATTTTAAAATTGGCATATGGCATGGAAAAGTCAACAGGCTTTAATTACAGACTTGCCATGGAGGAAGCATCCAGATGTCTTCTATGTGAAGATGCACCTTGTTCTAAGGGTTGTCCTGCAGGGACAGATCCTGCTAAGTTCATTCGCTCACTGAGATTTAAGAACATAAAAGGTGCTGCGGAGACAATAAGAGAAAACAATCCTTTAGGCGGCTCATGTGCCTGGGTATGTCCTTATGACAGAATGTGTGAAGAAGAGTGTAGCAGATGTGGAATAGATAAGCCGATACAGATCGGTAAAATACAAAGATATCTGGTTGAAGAAGAGCAGGCTATGTCGGCAAAATTTGTCAGTGCAGGAAATAAGATCGGAAAAAAAGTTGCATTGATAGGTGCCGGACCTGCATCACTTGCTTGTGCAAGAGAACTTGCACTTGCAGGTGTTGATACAACTGTTTTTGAAAAGCAGGCTAAGGCCGGTGGAGTACTTAGATACGGTATTACACCTACAAGACTTCCCGACAGAGTTGTGGATTTTGATATAGAACTTATTAAAGAGCTTGGAGTTAAGTTTGAATTCGGTAAGGAAATCAAATTTGAGGATATTCCTAAGTTAAAGAGTGAGTATGACGCCGTATTTGTCGGAGTCGGACTTTGGGATTCAAAGAAGGTTGCAGTAGAAGGCAGCGAGCTTAAGGGTGTTGAATCAGCTATTGATTTCTTGTTTAAAGCAAGAACCGGTGAGATAAAAGAACTTCCGGAGAGAGTAATTGTAATCGGTGGCGGTGATGTGGCAATGGATTGTGCTACAACAGCAAGACAGTTGGGTGCTGAGAAAACATGTATCTGCTATAGAAGAACTATAGAAGAAGCACCTGCAAATATAGAAGAGATTTCTTTTGTAAGAGAGATGGGAATTCCTATTTATACAGGATTTGCTCCTGAAAAGATATGTGGAGAAAACGGTTATGTAACGTCTCTTGTTGCAAAGGGAATGAAGGATGACAATGAGATGACACTTAAGGCGGATATGATTATCTTTGCTATAGGTCAGGACCAGGTAGAGGATTATAGAGGCTTTGTGGCAGGTGACGGTATATTTACCGGCGGTGACGCATTACATGGTGTTGGTATAACGGTGGTAGAGTCTGTTCATGAAGGAAAAGAAGCGGCTTACCAAATATTGGATTATATAAGGTGAGGAGAATAATATGGCTTTGAAAAAAGATTTATCAATAAATTTTCTAGGTGTTGATTGTGAGAATCCTTTTTTTCTATCTTCTTCACCTGTAGGCAGTAATTATGAAATGTGTGCTAAAGCACTGAGAGCCGGTTGGGGTGGTATTTTTTATAAAACAATAAGTGTTTTTATACCAAATGAATGTTCCCCAAGATTTGATATAGCTTCAAAAGAGGGAACACCTTGGACCGGATTTAAGAATATGGAGATGACTTCAGATAAGCCGAATGAAGTAAACTTTGAGTTCATTAGGCAATTAAAGAAGGACTTTCCGAATAAAGTGATAGTTTCAAGTATCATGGGCGCAAGTGATGATGAATGGGCAATACTGGCTAAGGAATCTGAGAAAGCCGGAGCGGATATGATTGAGTGTAATTTCTCATGTCCGCAGATGACATCATCCACTATGGGTTCTGATGTAGGACAAAATCCTGATTTGGTAAAACATTATTGTGAAGTGGCTTCCTCAAGTACTAAATTGCCAATAATAGCAAAGATGACACCGAATCTTGGAAATATGGAGATTCCTGCAAGAGCTGCTATAGAAGGCGGTGCAAAAGGAATAGCTGCAATCAATACGGTAAAATCTATCACAAATCTTGATATAAATTTAAGAACGGGTATGCCTGTTGTAAACGGAAAGTCCGCAATATCGGGTTACTCCGGTGCAGCTGTAAAGCCTATCGCACTTAGATTTATATCGGATTTAATGCATGATCCTATTGTAAGCAAGGTGCCTATAACCGGTATGGGCGGTATAGAGACCTGGAGAGACTGCCTTGAATTTTTGATGCTGGGTGCATCAAATCTTCAGGTGACTACGGCGATAATGCAGTACGGATATAGGATAGTTGAAGATATGATAAGCGGTATGTCACATTATATGAATGATTACGGTATCAATAAGCTTCAGGATATAGTGGGCAGTGCCGTAGGAAATATTGTCGGCGCGGATGATTTGGACAGATCATATAAGATTCTGGTTCAAATCGACAAAGAAAAATGTGTGGGATGTGGAAGATGTTATGTATCATGCTTTGATGCGGCACATCAGGCTATAGAATATGACTATGCGACCAGAGTCCCGACGGTGAATGAAGAAAAATGTGTAGGATGTCATCTTTGCTTAAATGTTTGTCCGGTAATGCAATGTATAACTCCGGGTAAGCTTGTATATAAGGATAAGAATGACAGCCATGCTGTTAGTTTAAAGGAAAGTAACAGTTATCTATAATATATTCGGGGGGATATTTATGCTGGATTTGATTATTAAAGGTGGAACGGTAGTTACAGCAACAGACATGTTTTTATGTGATGTAGGTGTAAAAGACGGAAAAATCGTAGATATGGCTTTGAACTTGGACAAAGAGGCTAAGGAAGTGGTGGACGCCACAGGCAAACTTGTGCTTCCGGGTGCTTTGGATGTGCATACACATCTGGCTATGCCGTTTGGCGGAACTATTTCGGCTGACAGTTATCTCTCAGGAACCAGAGCGGCAGCCTGTGGAGGAGTGACCACGATATTTGATTATCCGGTTCAGAGAAAAGGCGGTACTATTATGGATTTGATAAACTCCAAAAAAGCCGTCTTGGAAAAAGAAGCATGTGTGGACTGGGCATCACACTGTATCATTACGGATTTTAACGACGGTCAGATACTGGAAGAGATGGAAGAAGCCGTCAAAGAAGGTATTACCTCATACAAATGCTTTATGGTATATAAGAAAGCCGGAATGATGGTTGATGACGGAATGTTTGCAACCTTACTTCTTAGAGCTAAGGAACTTGGAGCGTTGGTAAATGTTCATGCGGAGAACTCCGATATGATTGATTATTTCGAGGCTAAGTTCAAGAAGGAAGGAAAGATGAGTCCGTGGTATCATTACCTTGCTCGTCAGGAGTTCGTTGAGGCTGAGGCGGACAAGAGAGCTCTGCATTGGTGTAAGCATCTGGATGCACCTCTTTATATAGTTCATATGGCGGATAAGGAAGGACTTGAGGCATGTATAGAAGGAAAGAAAGAGGGAGTGCCTATTTATATCGAGACCTGTCCGCAGTATCTTGAGTTTACATGTGATGTATATAAGAGAGAAGACGGAAGAAACTTTGTATGTTCACCTCCTATAAAGGGTGAGGAGAGCAGACAGGCTCTTTGGGAAGCGATAAAGAAAAATCAGGTGGATGTAGTGGCTACAGACCATTGTCCGTTCCAAAGCTATGAAAAGGATTGGGGAATAGACGACTTTACAAAGATTCCGAACGGATGTGCCGGATTGGAGAATCTGTATCCATATATGCTGGATGCCGCCAACTCGGGAAAGATTACATTCTCACAAGCGGTGGCACTTTGCTCAACAAATCCGGCAAAGATATTCGGATGTGATACAAAGGGCGGAGTCAGAGTAGGGAATGATGCGGATATAGTTATTTATGACAGGGATAAGGATTTTACAATAAGTGTAAATAATATGCATTCCGATTATGACCATACTATATGGGAAGGAAAGAAGCTTCATGGATATCCTGTAAAGACATTCCTTAGAGGGCAGCTTGTCTATGATAACGGAGATTTCGTTGGAAAGCCTGGAATGGGTAGATTCGTAAAGAGAGTACCTAGAAGTTAAAGTATTAATGATTGTATTTTACTGTCACTGCTTTATATATAGGTAGTGACAGTATGATTTTAAAGAATATGTTGTTTTAATAGGGGGTAATATGTATAAGTGTAGCGAAGATAGAATGGCAGATAAAATCAAAACCATGAGTCAGTTTGGTGATGCAGGACATGGCGGTATCACAAGATATTCTCTTTCAAAAGAAAATCTTATGGCAAGAGCTGAATTCAAGAGAAGAATGGAAGCTATCGGTGCAAAGATAAAGACCGATGATATGGCAAATATGTATGCAACATTAGAGGGTAGCGATCCTACATTACCTGCAATTGTTATGGCTTCACATTCAGATTCGGTTAGAAACGGTGGAAATTATGACGGTATTTTAGGCGTAATGGGAGCTATGGAGGTTTTGGAAACTGTTGCAGATCAGAAGATACCTCATAAACACAATCTTGTAGCTATGGTTTGGACCAATGAGGAAGGCTCATTATATCCACCGGCTATGATGTCATCGGGTGTTATCTGTAATGATTATTTGCCTGAAGAGATTGGAAAGAAGTTTAAGCATGAGGATATGCTTGCCTCAACTTCGGTTCTTGATAAGAATAAGACCTTTAAAGAGGCACTTGAAGCTTCAGGATATAAGGGAGATAAAGCCAACAGATTAAATCCTAAAGATTATATGGCAATGTTTGAACTTCATATCGAACAGGGACCGATTCTTGAAGCCGCAAAGAATGATATCGGAATAGTTACCTGTGTGCTTGGAATGATAAACTACAGAATAAAGGCTTTCGGTCAGTCGGATCATGCAGGAACAACACCGATGCCATATAGAAAAGATGCATTATATGCTGCTGCCAAGCTTTTACAATATCTGCATGATGAGCTGGACACACTTGATAAGGCATTGGTATATACCACAGGCGAAATAGTATGTCATCCTAATGTACATACAGTTATTCCTGATTTTGTAGAGTTCTCAATAGATGCAAGACATGAGGATCCTAAGGTTATCGAGCAGGTAGTGGAAGTAATAAAGAATATGCCGAAAGAAATAGTAGGCTGTACTACAGGTTATGAAAGAGCATGGTCAAGAGATACGGTTTATTATGATGAAAAGTTGGTAGGATATGTAACAGAGGCTGTAAATGAGCTTGGATATTCAAATCAAAGAATTAACTCAGGTGCAGGACATGATGCACAGTTTGTAAGCTATATGATGCCTACTACAATGATATTTGTACCTTCAAAGGACGGACATTCACATTGTGAAGAGGAGTTTACACCGGTTGACCAGTGTACAAAGGGTGCCAGCGTACTTTTGAATGCAGTATTGAAATGTGATGCTCAATAATATGATGAAAGTGTTGGGGTCAAATATTTTGGCCCCAATATTATAGTAGAACAGAGGTGTAAGATGGGTGTAAGAAAAGTAGCGGAATTAAATTATAATATGACAACTGCCGATGCAAATAATGTTGACGGGAAAATACCGTTCGGAAGACAGTTTGATTTTATCGGTGATGTTGAAACGGAGTTGATGATATTAAATGACGGTGATGAATCATTGTGTCTCGGATATACTGATGTTGAATTGTACGAAGATGCATATGTGGGTGATCAGCTTAATTTCAGAGCAGAGATGTTAAAGGTGGGAAATACATCAAGAACATGCAGAATAAGCACTTATAAAGTTGCGACACCTGCATACAGAATGGGTATCAAAGATGCTAATCCGGGAGATATGTATTATTTTGATCCTCCGAAGTTGATTACTGAAGGTACTGTAGTACTTGTAGTAAAGAAAGAATTACAACGTGGAAATCAGCCAAGTGGTGAAGTTATTGACCCTTGGAGAGAACTTGAGCTTTAATAGGGGGTAATATGAGTACTGAAGTTACATTAAGATATAGAATGTCGGATAGAGATGTTTTCTATGGTGGAGGAGTTGTAAACGGAGCCAGATCCATTACTTTGATGGAAGATACTGCAAACAGATTGATGACCAAGGTTTATGGAAATCAGAGCAGATGTGCAAAGGTAAGAAAAGTAAGATTGTTTGTACCATGTTTTGCCGGGGATTATATGGAGTATAAGGCAAGACTTTTGGGTGAAGAAAACGGAAGAGCAATCATTGAAGTGCGTTCATTTAAGGTTGCAGTTATTCCTGAGAAGCCTGAGTTTGAAAGTTCTATAGATGTTTTGGAAGATCCTCCTCTTTCAACAGTATGCATTTTTGAATATATTATTCCTGCAAAGAAAGAGAAAAAGAAAACAAAAGCTCTTGAGGGATTGAAAGTTCTTGATCTCACACATGCATACAACGGTCCTTTCTGTACTGCACTTTTGGCAGACAACGGTGCCGAGGTTATAAAGATAGAGCCTCTTACAGGCGATCAGTCAAGATATTGGCCACCAATGGACGATAATAGCGGTGAGAGCGGATTTTATGCTTTTATAAACAGAAATAAAAAAGGAGTTACTCTTAATTTAAAGACAGAAAAAGGAAGAGAAATTTTCTATGATCTTGTAAAAGAAGCAGATGTGGTGGTGGAAAACTTCAGAGTCGGAGTAACAAAAAAATTAAAGGTTGACTATGAGACATTAAAGAAGATAAATCCTAGAATAATTTATGCTTCAGGAAGCGGATTCGGACAATATGGTCCTTTCTCAAACAGACCATGTTATGATATTGTGGCTCAGGCACTTGGAGGTATGATAAATCTTACAGGTTATCCGGATGCACCTCCTGTAAAATGCGGAGTTTCAGTGGCTGATAATGTTACAGGAATTTACCTGTGCGTAGGTGTACTTATGGCTCTGTACAGAAGAAATATAAGCGGTGAAGGTCAACAGGTGGATGTGGCAATGGCTGATACTATCTTTACATTGCTTGAAAATGCTATTATTTATACTACCTTAAAAGGAATTATACCGCAGAGACAGGGAAATATAGACGCTACAGTTTCACCGTTTAATGTGTATGAAGCTAAGGACGGATATATTGCTCTGGGGGTAGGAACAGACAAACTGTTTAAGGTATTCTGTGATGTAATAGGTAGACCTGATCTTGTTACAAATGAAAAGTTTGCAACCAATGATTTGAGAATTAAAAATTATAATGACGGGTTGCATGAGATAATTGTGGACTGGGTAAAGCAAAGAGGAAAAGCTGAGGTTGAGAGTATGTTTGAAGAGGTTGGAATACCTTGCGGACAGATACTTGATATGAAGGAAGCTATTGAGCATCCTCATTTTAAAGCAAGAGAAATGATGGTACATGTAGAACATCCTACTATAGGAGATATGTATATACAGGGTTGCCCTATAAAACTCAGTGAGACTCCGGGAAGTGTAGATGCTCCCGCACCTTTACTCGGACAACATAATAAAGAAGTATACGGCTTTGATGATGAGACATTAAAGCAATTAAAAGAAGAAGGCATAATCTAGTGGAGGAAAAGAAATGGATTTTAATTTTTCCAAAGCGCAGCAAATGCTGAAAAAAACAGTGGCTGATTTCAGCGAAAACATAGTAAAACCAAGAGCTGAAGAAATAGATAGAACCGGTAAATTCCCAAAGGATTTATTCCTGGAAATGACAAAGATGGGGTTAACAGGTATAGGAACCGAGGAAAAATACGGTGGAAGCGGTGGTAGCGATATTGAAAAAATAATTGCTGTAGAAGAAATAGCAAAACATTGCGGTTCTACCGCCGCCACACTGTCGATTCATACTATCTTTGCCTCTGTGCTTGATAAGTTCGGTACTGAAGAACAAAAGCAAAAGTATTTACCTGTAGTATGTGCAGGTGGCGAGTTGGGGGCGTTTGCCCTCACCGAACCGAATGCCGGCTCTGATGCGGGAAGTGCAAGAACTACGGCGATATATGATGAGAGTAAAGAAGAATATGTACTAAACGGTACAAAATGCTTTATAACAGGTGGAGGTTTGGCAAAGTATGTATTGGTGTTTGCGCTTACATCACCTGAATTAAAGACCAAAGGACTCAGCTGTATACTTGTGGAGCGTGGAACACCGGGATTTTCAATAGGTAAGATTGAAGATAAGATGGGACTGCATGGCTCTGAAACGGCAGAACTTATATTCGACAATTGCAGAGTTCCTAAAGATAATCTTATCGGTCTTCTTGGAAAGGGATTTAAGATTGCAATGACTGCCCTTGACGGTGCAAGGATAGGAATTGCGGCACAGGCTGTGGGAATTGCAGCAGGTGCTCTTGATGAGAGTATAAAGTACACAAAGGAAAGGGTACAATTTGGCAGACCGATTTCTTCATTGCAGGGCTTACAATGGTATTTGGCTGAAATGGCTACAAAGGTTGAATGTGCGAGATGGATGACCTATAGAGCTGCAAACTTGAAAGTTAGTGGAATGCCACATACAAAAGAGGCGGCGATGGCCAAGCTTAATGCATCAAAAGTAGCTGTTGAAGTAACGGATAAAGCATTGCAGATACATGGTGGATATGGATATATGAGAGATTATCCTTTGGAAAGAATGTATCGTGATGCAAAAATAACAGAAATATATGAAGGTACTTCAGAGATTCACAAGGTTGTTATAGCCAGAGAAGTGCTTAAATAGGGGGAGGATTATGAAAATCATTGTATGTATAAAGCAGGTGCCAAATACAAGTGAAGTCAAGATTAACCCTGAGACAAAAACACTTATCAGAGACGGAGTGGAGAGCATAATAAATCCGGATGATAAAAATGCTCTTGAAGCGGCATTAAGGTTAAAGGATGAAAAAGGTGCACAGGTCGTTGTACTGAGTATGGGACCTATGCAGGCAAAAGAGGCTTTACTTGAAGCTTTGGCTATGGGTGCAGACAGCGCTTATCTTATAAGTGACAGAAAATTCGGCGGTTCAGATACTTGGGCTACGGCAACTATATTGGCAGCGGCTATAGAAAAAATAGGTGATTATGATTTGATAATATGCGGAAGACAGGCTATAGACGGTGATACCGCACAGGTAGGACCTGAGATTGCGGAATTTCTTAATATACCGCAGGTGACCTATGCCAATGAAGTAGAACTCAAAGAAAATATAATCAGAGTCAAGAGATTTTGTGAATCAAAGGATTATGAGTTTGAGGTAGAATTACCGGCACTTATTACCGCTATTAAGGAACTCAATACTGTAAGATATCCAAGTGTTAAGGGAATATTTAAAGCTTATGAGAACGGAGATGATTTGATTAAGGTATTGACCTTTGATGATTTGAATGTGGATGAAACTCAAATCGGTATCAAAGGTTCGCCTACCAATGTGCATCGCTCCTTTGTACCTGTAAAAGAAAAACATAGTGAGTTTATAGAAGGAAATACAGCCATGGAAAAGGCAAAACTTCTTTTGACAAAGCTATATGAAAATAAATTGATACAGTCCGGAGGTGCCAAATAGTGGAAAGAGCAAAGGTAAATCAAGACATAAATCTTAATGAGTATAAAGATGTTTGGGTACTTGCAGAAACTGTAAACGGTAAAATTTTGCCTATCACTTTGGAACTGATGGGAGAGGGCAGAAAGATTGCAAATGAACTTGGGAAAAAGCTTATTGTTATTGTTCCCGGATATGAGAGAGAAGAAGCTGTAAAAGAACTGCTTGAGTATGATGTTGATAAGGTATATTACTTAGAACATGAACTTTTAAAAGATTTTTCTACATTGGGATTTGTCGAGGTACTCTCAGAAGAGATAAAAAAGAGAAAGCCCGAGGTGCTTTTAGTAGGTGCGACTTCCATAGGAAGAGATATCGGACCGAGACTTGCTGCAAGACTTGGCACAGGACTTACTGCAGATTGTACCGGACTTGAGGTGGATGCTGAGGATAAAAAACTCCTTATGACAAGACCTGCATTTGGCGGAAATATTATGGCAACGATTATTTGCCCGAAAAATCGTCCACAAATGGCTACAGTAAGACCGGGAGTAATGTCAAGAGCAAAGAAAGCAGAGAAAAATGATACAGGTTTTGAGAAAATACTTCCTAAACTTAGTAAAGAGGATATAAGAACAAGGCTTATCGGAACAGTTGAACATGACCAAAAACGAGTAAATTTAACAGACGCAAAGATTATCGTATCAGGAGGCAGAGGGATAAAAAATAAAGACGGCTTTGCACTGATAGAGAGTCTTGCAAATGCTCTTGGTGGTGAAGTCGGATCATCTCGTGCCTGTGTTGATGCGGGGTGGATTGACTCCTCTCATCAGGTAGGACAGACAGGAACGACTGTAAGACCTGATTTATATATTGCCTGCGGTATATCAGGTGCTATACAGCATTTGGCGGGAATGAGCGAATCAAAATATATAGTTGCAATAAATACAGATAAAAATGCACCTATATTTGATATTTGTGATTATGGTATCGTAGGCGATTTGAAAGAAATTATACCGGCACTTGTTTCAAGTATAGAATCCGGAGATTTCGTATTATAGTTTTGGTAAAATTATGAATATGGGGTGGCTGAGGCTGCCCCGATTTTGTTATCATAGGGTTAGTAAATTATCATTATAAGGAGGGGAAATGGAAGGAGTAAGTACAAAAAATAAAATGGAGGTGGAGCCTATAAAATCTCTTATTTTAAAAATGTCCATACCTCCGCTTATTTCCATGTGTATGCAATACTCATATAATCTGATAGATTGTATTTTTGTATCATGTATCAGTGATAAATCTTTGAGTGCTGTTTCTATAATTTTTCCTATTACGACATTGTTTTTGGCTATTGCCATTTGGATAGGGGTAGGTGTCAGTGTGCTGGTTGCAAAATACCTTGGGGAAAAGGATGAGGAAAAGGCGAATACAATAGTAGCCAATGGAATAATTGTTTCTTTTGTGGTAAGCAGTACTGTAACACTTATCACTATGAATATTATAAGAGGATTTATAATGTCATTTACAAGTGATACGGAGATTATAAATCAGGCAATGGCATATATGGATATATGTGTATTTATGGCTATACCATGTGCAGTACATATCTGTATTCAAAAGGTATTGCAGGGGACAGGGAATATGCTTGCTCCTATGTGCTTTCAGATAGCAGGTGTTGTGGTAAATCTTATATTTGATCCTGTTTTAATATTCGGCTATTTGGGATTTAAACCTATGGGAGTCAGAGGGGCTGCCATTGCCACGGTTATGGGATATACTTTCTCTACGATTCTTGCATTTCTTGTACTTATATTCCAAAAGCAAAAGGTTAAACTTGGTTTAAAATACTTTATAATCCGTTTTAATCATGTAAGGGATATCTTTGTAGTGGGTTTCCCGTCTTTTATAATGAATGTGCTTGGAGCGGCAATGGTATATAATACAAATCTCTTTCTGAAACAATATTCAGAGATAGCAATAGCCTTCTTTGGAGCATATTTTAAGATACAGCAGATGGTAATAATGACATTGAACGGACTTATACAGGGATGTATACCGGTGATGAGCTATAATTACGGGGCAAAAAGAGAGGATAGATTAAAGGAGAGTCTAAAGATAGGCACAATTGTTGCAATAATGCTCACATCATTCAGTATAATAATGCTTTGGACTTTTACAAAAAATATATTGCAGACCTTTAATCCACCAAAAGAGATGTTTGAGTTTGGAATTTTCGGTATCAGAATAATGAGTCTTAGCTATGTATTTGTAGGCATTACTACGATGATAGCATCATATATGCAGTCTACAAAGAATGTAGGTAAAAGTATATGGATAAATCTATGCAGACAACTTTTGGTGCTGATTCCTATAATGTTCATCGGTTCACAGACTTTCGGGCTTGCAGGCATATGGAGCGCCTTCCTTGCAACCGAGATAATCTGTGTTTTACTAAGTCTGATTTTATATAAGAATACAAAGATAGATATAGTCAGAGAAGTTGTATAGCGATTTTAAAGAGATGTTTTTTAAGTATGATGTAATTGATACTATGTTTTTCATGTACCGGTGTATAAAAAATTTTAGAAATTTGTGTAACAGAAAAGTGGCTTAGAGCCTTGTATTTGCAAGGTTTTAAGCCGCTTTTTTGATTAGATAAAGATATATGTATCTTTAATTTGTGCTGTTACAGTGTAGAATCCGTCATATTTTCAATATATTGCCTATATCAAAATAATAGATATAAATATGAAATTAAAAACAAAATAAATTAACGTAAGAAATAATATTGAAGTAAAATTTTATTTAAATTGTACTAATATAAGTGATAGTAATATTAGCTCTTTCAATATTTCTATATATCTTTTTCGGCATTTTGAAATATAAGATAATCAATTATTGAATAATAATAAAAATATACAAAATACTTGACAATATATATATATATATAATGGACATAGATATAATTTTCACACACTAAATAAAGGAGGTTGAAATATGAGTAAAAGGAAATTGCTGGAAGGGATACGAGTTATTGAATATGCTAATTTCGTGGCGGCTCCTATCAGTGGAAGGGTACTGGCAGACTGGGGTGCAGAAGTTATCAAGATCGAGCCTGCTTTTGGAGATATGACCAGAGCTGTAGGTATGCAGTGGAATTTTCCGACCGGTGAAGATGAATGTCCGTTGTTTGAGATGGAAAATTCAGGGAAAAAAGGAATAGTGGTTGATACCACTACAAAAGAGGGAGTGGAGATTATATTCAAACTCCTGGAAACTGCTGATATTTTCCTGACAAACACTCGTGAGAAGGCTCTGTTAAAAAGCGGTTTGGATTATGAAAGTGTACACAAAAGAGTACCGCATATTGTATATGCACATTTACTTGGATATGGAGAAAAGGGACCTGCAAAGGACAATCCGGCATTTGACTACACAGCATATTTTGCCAGAGGAGGTGTAGCTGCAAGTCTTATGGAAAAAAATACATCACCTTGTAATTCAGCTGCGGCACTTGGAGATCATTATGCCGGAATGAATTTGACAGCCGGTATTTTGGCAGCTCTTCACAGTAAGGAGCAGACCGGAGAAGGAGAAAAGGTTACAGT
Source organism: uncultured Lachnoanaerobaculum sp. (assembly GCA_963518365.1). Taxonomy (GTDB): domain Bacteria; phylum Bacillota; class Clostridia; order Lachnospirales; family Lachnospiraceae; genus Lachnoanaerobaculum. The sequence continues at coordinate 15,968 of CAUQKD010000004.1, forward strand.
TTCATTGTTCCATACAGCAGTATTCGGACTGGGACTATATGTGAATGCGGCACAGTACGGATACAATATGCCTATCACTCGCAAAGAACCGCCAAACCCTCTAAACACTACTTACAAATGTGCTGACGGAAATTGGCTTCAATTGGCATTTTTTCAATATGACAAGTGGTTCCCGGGATTTTGCGATATTGTAATAGAGAGACCTGATCTTAAGGATTCAAAGTACAGTACTATGAAGAGTGTGGTTAATTACATTTCAGAGTTCGTTGATATGATGGAAATAGAGTTTGCAAAGAGACCGATTGATGAATGGTGTGAGCGTTTGCAAAAGGCCGGAATACCTTTCGAGAAACTACAGACTCCTTTGGATATATTGAATGATCCTCAATGTTGGGCAAATGACTTTTTGATAAAGATGAAATATAGAAACGGTAATGAGAGAACCATGTTCACAAATCCTGTTCAATTCCCTACAAGAGAAAGAGAAGACTATCATCTTGCACCTTTACTTGGAGAACATACACAAGAGGTATTGAAAGAAGCAGGGTATTCTAAAGAGCAGATAGAGGCTTTACAAGCGGATAAAGTGATAGGATAAGCAAATAATAAGACAATGAGGTAGCACAGTGTATACGATGGGATTGGATTTTGGCTCTACAGCATCAAAAGGAGTCATTTTGAATGATGGTAAGGATATAGTTGCCTCGGCAATTATCACATCAGGTACAGGTACAAGCGGACCGGGTCGTGTTAAGGAGAAGCTTTTTTGTGAAAGCGGGCTGTCTGAGAAAGATATGGCGGCAGTTGTAGTGACGGGTTATGGCAGAATGACATATAAGGATGCAAATAAGCAAATAAGTGAGCTTAGTTGTCATGCCAGAGGAGTAAGTTTTCTTATTCCGGAAGCAAGGACTGTAATAGATATCGGAGGACAGGATGTAAAGGCACTGATGCTTGATAAATATGGAAGACTTGACAATTTTGTTATGAATGATAAATGTGCTGCCGGAACAGGCAGGTTTTTAGATGTGATGGCAGGAGTTTTGGAGACTGAAGTTTCAAAACTTGGTGAAATATCGGAAAAATCAAAATCACCTGTAAGTATCAGTAGCACATGCACAGTGTTTGCAGAGTCGGAAGTGATATCACATCTGTCCGCCGGTTCAAAAAAGGAAGATATAGTAGCAGGAATCCATGCATCAGTAGCAGGTCGTGTATCTGCACTTGCCAAACGAATCGGAATAAAGGAAAAAGTGGTTATGGTAGGTGGGGTAGCCAGAAACAAGGGAGTTGTAAAGGCTATGGAAGATGCATTGGGGACCAAGATCGAAGTGCCTGAGCTTGCTCAGCTTACAGGAGCTTTGGGGGCAGCGTTGTTTGCATTTGATGAAATTAAAGATAAGTAGAGGAGGAAAAAATGGCAGAGGAGAAAAAGACAGAAGAAAAGAAAGTCACTGCAATGAAAATGATCAATGGCTTACTGGCTAAGTCTTATAAAGAGGCTTGGGAAGCCAAAGAAAAGGGGATTCCTGTGGGATGGTCTACTTCAGTTTTTCCACAGGAGATAGTGGAAAGTTTCGGACTTCCTCTTTTGTATCCTGAAAATCAGGCAGCAGGAGTGGCAGCAAAGAAGGAATCTTTATCATTACAGGAAAAGGCGGAGGCAAGGGGGTATTCTATCGACCTATGCGCATATGCCAGAACAAATTTCGGGTTGCTTGAAAACGGCGGCTCTGAGAATTTGAATATGCCTAAGCCGGATTTTGTATGCTGTTGTAATAATATCTGTAATGAAGTAATTAAGTGGTATGAAAGTCTTGCCAGAGAACTCAACATTCCACTGATAATGATTGATACAGCCTATAACAATTCAGGAGAGGTCAGTCAAAGTCGTATTGACTATTTTGTTGCTCAGTTTAAAGAGGCTGCAAACCAGCTTGAAAAAATATCAGGAAAGAAATTTGATCCAAAAAAACTTGAAGAAGTTATGGCGATTTCTGCTGAAAACGGAAAGTTGTGGAAGGAATCTATGTCTCTTTCAAAAGATGTATATCCTGCACCTATGAACGGATTTGATCTATTCTCATATATGGCGGTAATAGTATGCTACAGAGGTAAAAAGGAGACTACAGAGGCATTTAAATTGCTCATTTCAGAGTTGAAAGAACATATAAAAAACGGCACAACATCCAACAGATGTGAAGAAAAGTACAGAATAATGATGGAAGGTATTCCTTGTTGGCCATATATAGGATATAAGATGAAAACTTTCGGCAAATATGGTGTAAATATGACAGGAAGTGTCTATCCTCATGCTTGGGCTTTGGTCTATGAAAAGAATGATTTGGAGGGACTGGCGAGAGCATATTGTAGTATGTTCAATAATGTCGATTTATACAAGATGTCAGATTATAGGATAAATGCTTTAAAGGACGGAAATTGTGAGGGTGTATTTTATCACATGAATCGCAGTTGTAAGTTGATGAGTTTTATTCAGTATCAAATGGCGAGAGATGTATATGAAAAAACCGGTCTGCCATATGCTTCATTTGATGGGGATCAAGCTGATCCAAGAGCTTTTTCAGATGCACAGTTTGAGACCAGACTTCAGGGACTTGTGGAAGTTATGGAACATCAGAAAAAAGACGGAGGTAGCACAAAATGACAGAGATTAAAAAAATAATAGATGAGCTGGAATATATTGCAGAAAATCCTAAAAAAGCGGTTGATGATTATATAGAAAAAACCGGAGGAAAGGCTGTGGGAGTTGCTCCTGTGTATGCACCTGAGGAGTTGGTTCATGCGGCTGGAATGCTACCGGTAGGACTTTGGGGTGGACAGAATGTGAATTTGGATCTGGCAAAACAGTATTTTCCGGCATTTTGTAATTCAGTTGCTTTTACGTGCATGGAATTAGCTTTGCAAGGCAAATATAAGCAGTTATCGGCAGCAATAATTCCGGGAATGGATGATACATTTATATCTTTAGGACAGAACTGGAAATCAGCAATAAAAGATATTCCTTTTATCACACTTGTGTACCCGCAGAACAGAAAGCTTGAAGCAGGGGTAAAGTTTTTAGTTTCAGAGCTGAATAATGTAAAAAAAGAACTGGAAAAGATTTCAGGGAAAGAGATTTCTGAGGAGGCTATTTTTAAGAGTATTGATATTTACAATGAGCATAGGAAGGTTATGAGAGAGTTTGTAAGTTTGGCGGCATCTCATCCGAATTCAGTCAACAATGTACAGAGAAACCGCATTATAAAATCAGCCTACTTTATGCTTAAAGAAGAGCATAGTGAAAAGGTAAAAGCATTGAATAAAGCATTGAGAGAGCTGCCTGAAGAAGGATATGAAGGTCACAGGGTTATAACTACAGGCTTTATATTGGATTCAAAAGAAGTGCTTGAAATAATGGAGAACAATAAATTAAGAATTGTGGGAGATGATATTGCTCATGAAACAAGACAGTTCAGAACGGATGTGCCTAAGAAGGAGACAGCTCTACTAAGTATAGCAAGTCAGTGGTCAAATATTGAGGGATGTTCATATGCTTATGATCCTTTAAGACTTCGAGGCAAATTGATTGCAAAGCTGGCAAATGAGAGGAAAGCTGTCGGTGTAGTATTTGCACTTTTGAAATTTTGTGACACTGAGGAATATGATGCTCCTATTATGTTGGATGATATACATGACGCCGGAATCAAGGCGGTGACAATAGAAATTGATCAGGAATCCGGAAGCATTGAACAAATAAGAACGAGAATTCAAACATTTGCTGAGATGCTTTAAAAAGTAAAAGCTGGAGGAAAGCATGATATTAAAAAAGGAACATGAATTATTAAGAAAAACTGTCAGAGATTTTGTGAAGAGGGCGATGGCGGTTTATCCGGATGAGGTGGATAAAACCGGAAAGATACCTAAGGATGTAATAGATAAACTGGCAAAGTACAAATTTATATCTTCTATAATTCCAAGGGAGTATGGCGGTGCAGGAGCCGACTATGTATCCTACGCTATTATAATGGAAGAAATCAGCAGAAGATGTGCGTCTACAGGTACTTATATCACAGCGGCATCTTCTCTTGTAGCACTTCCGTTGGTGAACTTCGGAACACCTGAGCAAAAGGAAAAGTACTTGAGACCTTTAGCAGAAGGTAAGTATATAGGATGTTTCGGACTTACTGAACCCGGAGCCGGTTCAGATGCCGGAGCAGGTCAGACAATAGCTGTAGATAAGGGTGACTACTATGAGCTTAGTGGAAGAAAGTGCTTTATAACCAATGCTCCTATTTGTGATTTTGCAATAATATCGGCAATGACTGATAAGAGCAAGGGAACCAGAGGAATAAGTACTTTCATCGTTGAGTCAAAGTGGGAAGGTTTTTCTGTAGGTGCTCATGAGGATAAGATGGGTATTCGAGGAACGGAGACATCGGACATTATCCTCGATAAGGTTAAAGTACCGAAATCCAATTTACTTGGAAGTGAAGGACGTGGGTTCAAGATTATGTTGAACACTTTGGACTATGGTCGTATAGGTGTTGCCGCACAAGCTCTTGGAGTAGCACAGGGTGCTTTGGATGAGGCTATAAAGTACATACAGGAGCGTGTTCAATTCAACAGACCTTTGGCAAAATTTCAAAATACCCAGTTTACCATTGCAGATATGGCAACTAAGGTGCAGGCTGCAAGACTTCTGGTATATGATGCCGCAATGAAAAAAGACAATGGAGAAGTTCCGGGACTGGAGTCGGCAATGGCTAAGTATTATGCTGCTGAAACTGCAAATGAGGTTGCTTATAAAGCGTTACAGTTGCATGGAGGATATGGCTTTATTAAAGATTACCCTATAGAAAGAATATACAGAGATGCCAGAATTTTGTCTATATATGAGGGTACATCACAGGTGCAGCAGATGGTGATTGCAGGTAATGTGATTAAAAAATCATAAGTGAGATTTTATCAAGTTTGTAAATATGGAGGATTAACTTTGAGAATTATAGTATGTGCAAAGCAGGTGCCTGATACCACAGAAGTACGTATAGATCCAAAAACAAATACGCTTATAAGGGAAGGAGTGCCAAGTATTTTAAATCCTGACGATGCTAATGCACTTGAGGCTGCGTTAAAAATAAAGGATGAGTATCCGGAAACAGTGGTAAGTGTAATATCTATGGGACCTCCTCAGGCAGAGAATATGTTAAGAGAATGTTTGGCTATGGGAGCCGATGAAGCTTATCTGATTTCGGACAGGGCTTTTGGAGGATCTGATACTTGGGCTACTTCAAATGCATTGGCATCAGCTTGTAGAAAGTTTGAAAAATTTGATTTTATATTCGGTGGCCGTCAGGCTATTGACGGAGATACTGCACAAGTGGGACCTCAGATAGCAGAAAAACTGGGCATACCGCAGGTTACGTATGTACAGGATATAAAGTTAAATGATGATAAAAGTGTAACCGTTCAAAGACAGCTTGAGGACGGGTATGAGGTAATAGAGGTAAACTCTCCGGCAATGCTCACAGCAGTAAAAGAACTGAATGACCCAAGATATATGCGAGTAGACAGGATATTTGATGCTATGAAGATGGATATTACACGCTGGAGCATTGATGATTTGGATGTGTCACCAACTGAGGTGGGACTTAAGGCTTCTCCTACAAGAGTTGCAAGATCATTTACTCCTGAACCTAAGGGTAAATCAGTCATTCTTGAAGGAACGGTAAAAGAGATGGTTGAAAATTTGGCTGTGAAGTTTAAACATCAACATATTATCTGATAGGAGGAGCAATGGATAACAGGGATATAAAGCAATTTAAAGATGTATGGGTATTTGCCGAGCAACGTCAGGGGACACTTACACCTGTAGTTGTTGAGCTGTTAGGGGAAGGCAGAAAGCTGGCAGATAAACTTGGTGTAAAGCTTTGTGCACTTCTTGTCGGCAGTAATGTAAAAGATTTGATACAAACTTTGATTCATTATGGAGCTGACAGAGTTTACTGTGTTGACAATGAGTTGTTGGAGAAATATACCACTGACGGATATTCTAAAGCAGTATGCCAGGCTGTAGAAAAATACAAACCTGAGATAATTATGATGGGAGCTACACATATAGGAAGAGATCTGGCTCCAAGAATTGCATCAAAATTAAACACAGGTCTGACAGCAGATTGTACCGGACTTGAAATAGATCCTGAAGATGGAAAACTAAGGCAGACAAGGCCTGCTTTTGGCGGAAATCTGATGGCCACCATCATTTGTCCGGAGACGAGACCGCAAATGTGTACAGTACGTCCAGGAGTAATGGATAAGGCAATAAAGGACACAAACAAAACCGGCGAAACAATAGAAATAGAAGTTGACATATCTCAAAAAGATATCAGAACAAAAGTGCTTGAGATAGTGAAGATTAAAAGGGATATGATTCCACTTACAGATGCGGATGTCATTGTATCAGGCGGTATGGGAATAAAAAATGCCGAAGGATTTAAGATGCTTAAGGAGTTGGCAGATGTTTTAGGAGGAACGTTAGGAGCTTCAAGGGCGACTGTGGATGCAGGTTGGATTGACAAATCAAGACAGGTTGGACAGACAGGTACTACTGTAAGACCTAAGCTCTATATTGCCTGCGGTATTTCAGGAGCTATACAGCACTTGGCAGGTATGCAGGAATCCGGAATGATTGTCGCAATAAATACAAATCCCAATGCACCTATATTTGAGGTGGCAGATTATGGAATAGTGGGAGATGTATATGAAGTGGTGCCGCAGTTGATTGAGCTTTTAAAAGATGAAGTGCGTTTAGATGAATTACTAAGTAAAGTTTAGGGAGAAAAGTATGGATAAAGACAATTTGGGTAAGTCCGGTCTTGCAACTATGTTTTCTGTAGCTGCGGTTTGGTTTGGAACTCATGTGGGAGGTGGATTTGCTACAGGAAATCAAACTGTACAGTACTTTGTGAAGTTTGGATATACTGCCTTATTTATGCCTGCTATTATAATAATCCTTTTAGGCTGGTGTTATTATAACGGAGCGGTAATGGCAAAAAATTATAAGGCATTCCGCTATGATGAACTTGCCCATCATTTGTATGCTCCTTTTTCAACAGCAGGAAAATTATTTTTTGATATTGCATTTTTTGTGTTGGTTGTGGTAGGAGCAGGTATTGCTATAGCCGGAGGAGGAAAACTCTTTGCCAGTCTGTGGGGTCTGAATTTCTATCTTGGATGTATTATTACAGGTGCAATATTCTTTATTTTGACAATATTCGGAGCGGGGCTTGTAAGAAAGGCGTCTACAGTTATAACAGTAATGATTTTGATATGCCTTATTGCATTGCTGATACCGGGATTATCTCTTGGGAGTCAGGGATTGAGAGAGGTCATCAGTACAAAACATGTGGAAGGTTCCATTTTTTCGGCGATTTGGAACGGTTTATTGTATGCAGGATTTCAAAGTTTGGTAGTGGCATCTATTATCAGTACATCACAGTTGCTTGATACCACAAAGAAGTGCAGAGGATTTGCAATTATAGGAACAATAATAAACGGTTTGATGACTGCATTATGTGCAATAATGATACTTGGAAATTTTGCCGCTCTTTCACAACTTGATGACGGAATGAGCTTGCCGATATTTAATATTGCAAAATTTTTGAATAGACCGGTACTTCTGTATGCATATTCTTTGATACTATTCAGTGCATTTGTTTCTACCGGTGTTGGAGTTGTATTTGGTCTGGTTACAAGGTTTGAAAAGGTAGGGTTACAGTCTCTTTCACTTGAACAAAGAAGAATCATAATTTCACTTGTGTCAATTGTGTTGGCTACGTTGTTGTCATTTGCAGGACTTACAAAGCTTATTGCAGTCGGTTATGGATGGATTGGAAGAGTGTGTGTGTTCTTACTTGTGATACCTCTTGCAATTGTGGCTCCAATAAAGAATGCAAAGTTTAAAAAAGAACATCCTGAAGTGGAGTAGTGACGGAAAATATTATATTAGGTTGGTGTAGTCTAAAAACTGTACCGACCTATTTCATTTTCTGTATTTTTAATATTGACTTTTACCGTATATATATCTAAAATTCTTAGTAAGTCGGTTATTCGGCTTAGTATATTTTCTTAGTATTTAATGATATCTGTATTTGTAAA
>CAUQKD010000005.1:0-23863 GCA_963518365.1 uncultured Lachnoanaerobaculum sp.
ATAATAAATTGTATCTATGAGTCTCGTGGAAGGTATGGTAAGAATATAATAATGGATACAGTACTTGGAGCAAAGACTGCAAGGCTGGAAGAAATAGGAGCAAGTGAATATAAATCCTATGGAGTTTTGGAATCATCAAATAAAACTCTTTTACGGCGACTTATTGAAGAGCTTTTACTTGAGGGATATATTCAAACAGGAGAATATCAGGTTTTAAAACTCGGAGATATAAGTAAACTAAAGCTGAAAGACACCAAGGTCTTAGTAAAGATAACCGATGAAGATAAGGTTACAAACAGGAAGTTAAAGCCTAAGAAGAATACAAAGGGTATGGATTCACTTACTTCTTCAGGATTCAAACTCTTTGATAAATTAAAAGAGCTAAGACTTGAAATTGCCAGAGAAGAGAAGATGCCTCCATATATTGTTTTTAATGATAAGACCTTAATTGATATGTGTGCAAAGATGCCTACCACAAAATCCGATATGTTAAATGTCTCAGGCGTCGGAGAAAATAAATACGGTAAATACGGTGAAAGGTTTATTGCTGTAATAAAAGAATATGCGAAGCAGTTAAAATAATATAATAAATAACAGAGTAAAAAAGGCTCCATTCGATAAGTAATCGTTTGGAGCTTTTTTTATGCTTAAAGAGTTATTATATATCGGAATATAATTTTGATGTGCAAAATATTGTACATTCTTTATGCTATTTTAATATAGAAAATAAATCGGATGAAGAAATTTTGATATGACTAAAGAGGGAGGTTGATTTTTGAATAAATATGACAAAGTAATCGGAAAACAGTTTGGAATTATACAAGGTGAAAAATATCTTGTTTTTATTAAAGCCGGTAGAGGTGGAAGTATAGAAGGTTTTGAAAATAAATATTTGAGTATATGCAGCTTTTTATTTGAAAAATATGGTTATACATTTGTTGTTTCTGCCAATCCTAAAGATTCTGTTTGTGATTTGGAGGAAGAAATAAAATGTATAAGTAAGTATATAGGGGATTATAAAGAAATATTTTTTGTCGGAATTTCAAACGGAGCTTTTATAGGTGCAACTCAGTGCAGAAAAATTGAAAAAATAAAGAATGCTGTTTTGATTAATGCTCCATTGATGATTAACTTTCATAAAATAAAAGAAGGCGTAGAAAAGTTTAGAGGAGATAGTATGTACTTTTTATATGGTGAAGACGATCCGTCATTTCGCTATATTGAAGTCTTAAACAGCATAAAAAATACTGCCTGTAAATATAAAACAATTAAAGGTGAAGGACATGATTTTTCAATAGAGTCTTTGATATCTGAATTGAATTATTTTTTTGACGGATTGAAGGAGGAAAACAAAGGTAATAGAAAAAATCAGGTTAGAATAGAGGGAGAAGCAAATATATGCAATATACCTGAGCTTAACAAGAATATAAACAGACAAAACATCTACTCAATAGATAAGATAAATGATGCAATCTCAGAGGGACATAAGATCAGTTTTATATATAATGATATAGGAACTGATTTTAAGCTTCATCCAAGGAGAGAAGAGCGTTATATTGTAAATCCGTACAGAATAGTTGCTAATAACGGGAAATTTTATCTGATAGGAAATTATGACAAGTATGATAATGTAGTACATTTTCGTATAGACAAAATTACTGAGGTATGTGAACTTGAAGATAGAGTTAAGCCGATGAAAGATGTGCCTGAGCTTAAGGCCGGGATAAATCTTCCAAAGCATATGGCTGAACATATTTATATGTTCAGCGGAACAAGCACTGCTGTTAAGCTCCTGACAACCAAAGATATGATGTCTGAACTTGTAGATTGGTTTGGGACAGACTTTAGTATTATTAAAAAAGATGAAGACCGGATTACAGTAAGAGTAAACTGCAATGAAAAGGCAATGAAATTTTGGGCATTGCAATATGGACCTTATGTAGAGGTTTTGGAACCGGAAAGTCTTAGAAATCAAATTAAAGAAAGTATTGTCGACATGTCAAAGAAATACTCGGATTGATAACTTTAGTTTGGTGAAATGGGTAGCTGTCATTTTTAACGGACAGATGCTCTGATAAACTCCAATTATAACAAAGAAGTACTTTGTGGATTGGAGGAAGAAGATGATTGTACAGATGAGCAGTAAATCAAAGATTTTTCACAGACCCGGATGCAGATTTATAAATCGAATCGAAGAAAAGTCATTGATAAGCTTTGATATGGATGACATAAAAATCAAGTATTTAAAGCCATGTAAGTGCTGTTGCAATATTAAGTTTTTATACAATGGATATAGAGAAAATTTAAAGGTTGTATTCAGAGATTTACCTATTTGGACAGAGCTTAAGGAAGATTATATAGAGGTCCATACGGATTGGTATAATTGGCGCATAAGCTTAAATGAATCAAGTCAGGAAATAGGATTGTATCTTGAAGAGTGGGATGAAGAACTGCAAAAATATAGATGGACTGAAGTGGATGAGGCCGGAGGAAGCAAAAACTTAAAAAAGGCTATGAGATATATTGCAAAGGAAGAGAGGGTTGCCTTTTATCCTTGTAAGTATAGAAAGTATGCACTGGGAATAGAGTACTTAGCTAATAAAAGGGGAGTACAAATAGAGTTTGATGACACAGATCTTTATATTCTTACCGATATGGCGGCTTGGAAAATATTGTATGTACAACACAGGTATAAGTTATTGCATTGTCCGTTTGATGGAAAGCCTCTGACCATGGAAGAAGCAAAGACTGCGTATTACCATATACAAAGGGATGTGGTAAAGAATCAATCACCATACAATCATCTCGAGTATATTGTAAGACATGATGAAGCAAAAAAGTTAATGCGGGTTAGTTATAAGAAATTACCGAAAGTAACAAAGCAACAAAAAAAGTATTATCGTCAAGCTGAAAACAGGGAAAAAAGAAACAGCATAAGAAGGGTTTGGAATCTGTTCGCAAAACTTGAGGCAGAGAAGGAAAAGCAAATAATATAAGAGTATCTCCTGTATACCACAGGTTTAATGATAAGTCGGGCCGACTATAATATACTTAGCTCATCAAAGCAAAGTATGTCTCCTATAGTTCAACGGACAGAATGACCGGCTACGGACCGGTTGATTCCGGTTCGAATCCGGATAGGAGAATCAATATCTTATTTTGTGAATATAAGATATTGATATTTGGGCAGGTGTCCCGAGTGGCGAAGGGGGCGGACTGTAAATCCGTTACAAAAGAAACACCGCAGGTTCAAATCCTGCTCTGCCCATTATTTTTTTATTCTGTATTAAAAGATGTAAGTTTGGAAGAAAATAGTGGTATAATAAGCATGTGACAGATACTTTTAAAGTATTGAGATTTAAACAGCGAAAGGAAAGATTATGGCAGGAGATTTCAGATACGACATAGTAGAGGAGATTGGAGTTTTATCAGAGAATGCAAAGGGTTGGAGGAAGGAGCTGAACCTTATTTCATGGAACGGTGCTACACCGAAGTACGATATAAGAGAATGGGCACCTGAACATGAGAAGATGGGAAAGGGAGTGACACTTACAAAAGAAGAACTTGAGGCACTGAAGAAGTTGATAAGTTTTTAAGGAGATAAGAGTATGAATGTTGTGAAATTACCGAAGAACTTCAGAACGGCTTGTTATGATGTGATGGATGACAAGGAAGGTTCATTAGATGCAATTGAAAAATTCTCAGAAAAGTTTCCGCATCAAGTCGCCGCGGTTTTAGCTGAAGCGGATTATTTTGACGGAAATTTTTCCAATGCTTTGGATAGAGATATTACGGTACTGCCTTGGTTTGATGAGTGGCATTATTCAAATGTAAAAGATGAGCATATGGCAGCTATGACTACAGTCGCTATAGTACTTAACAGGCAAAGTGAGCTGATCGATATATTTGAAGAAGAAAAAATAAGATTACAGGGCGAGAATGATAATGGTCCTAAAATTTTCTTTATTGATGCAATGCTGGAGTGTTTAAAGACCGGAGCTATGCCATGTAATCGTATACGCGGTGATGCAAAGTTTAAAGAGGCAGTCGACCCCAAATCAAAGGAAGAGCTTATAAAAGAGGTAAAGTTGAAAAATAAAAAGATTGAAGAAGGCAGCGTAGCGTGGAGGACAAAGCTTTTTACAATTTGTCGCCTTCAAGGATATCCGAAAGACGCTCTTGAAATATTTGAAGAAAGAATGAAATGTAAAGATGAAATGAGCGAACTTGACTACATTGAGGCGATTAAGCTGTATCAATTCTTTGAAAAATATGATGAGGCAATGAAGATAGCGGAAGAGCTTGCAACATCAAGACTTTGGGCAGTGGCGTCGGCTACTCAAGTTCGTCCTATGAGTTTTTTCTTAGAGCCTGTTTTATGCCCTTATCTGCTTGAAAGTGACAGCTTATCACGTATTCGCAAAGCGTCAATTATTGATAACGGCAGCTTGATTCGCAAATAAAAAGGCATCCTCTGACAGGGGATGCTCTTATTTTACTTAAAAACAAGTGTTGAAATCACATATAAAATTCCGATATGCAGAGGATAATAAATATAGAAGAAATTCTTTATACATTTTCCTCTCTCTCCGTTGTACAGTGCTATCGGAACGGCTGCAAATATCATGATGCTTTGAATCCTGTCACCGACAATAAAAATATATGCGGACATTGCAACCAATACAAGTATCTGAAGTACTCTGCTTTTTCTGAATATATAGAATAAAAGCCCCAGAAGTACAAAGAGGTAGCCACCCTCAACAGTAAGGATATTCGGCAAATACAAAGAGAATATCGCAATGTAACGTACAACATCCGGTGAAACGCTTTCACTTGCGGAAAGTACTCCTCCAATAAGCATAGGCAATGTAAGCAAAACAGGTATGAAGCATAGAAGTATCGCACCTATTATCTTTGGTACCGACTTTTTATGTACGCCGTCTACAAATATGTCCCAGAATAACATATATAATCCTGTGACAAAGAATGTGCTGAATGCATTATTCACAAGTACCACATTATCGTTTGGAAGTATACTCTGAAGTATAAAAGTAAAAGTGGACATAAACCAGCTTGCAATCAAAAGTCTGATTAGGTATCTTTTTTACTATGTGTGTAATGAAAGCTATCTGAAGAAGCAAATAAGAACATAGGGAATACAAGTCTTCCCAACATAGTAAGCCACATAGGTGCTCCGACATGTGAAAACATTTCATGAATGTGGTCGATGAACATCAGTACGGCGGCAATAAGCTTAAGTGTAGTGGCGTTTAAAAACTGCCAATCAAATTTTTTTGTTTCCAATAAATAACCTCCTTGAAAATATCGCTATATTGTAATAAAAACGGTAGAGCATGTCAATATGGTAAACCTCTAATTATTGGCCGATACATTGACACGGGAAAGCGGTAGGATTATAATATGGTGATACTTGGAAACGGGAAAACCTGATACGCTAAAGTGTTAAGTTTTGACTTAAGTTGATACAGGTATAAGAAATATAAACCGATATAGTTTTGACAGGATGGTGGTAGTATGAGACAATGTATGGATGCAGCCGGTTTGCATCGCAGACTGAAAAAGATAATAGGTCAGGTACAGGCAATAGATAAAATGGTAGATGAAGATGTGCCATGTGAGGATATACTCTCGCAGATAAATGCGGCAAAATCAGCGTTGCACGGTTGTGGTAAGGTTATACTTGAAGGGCATATCAAACATTGTGTACGTGACGGTATAGACCACGGAGATGTGGATAAGACCATAGAGAATTTTACAAAAGCCGTAGAGCGCTTTGCAAATATGGGATAAAACTTCATAATAAACATATAAAGCCGATATTTAGTTGTTAAGATTAGATGTCGGCTTTTTATTTTAAACTCTTGACAAACATATACCCCTATATGTATAATACAAACATGAAACATATACCCCTATAGGTATAAATAAAAATATTGTTTGAAAGAAGGCTTATATGAAAGAGTTTATGAGCAAAATAGAAGACCTTATGGATTTTGGAGGAGTAAAGAAAGATATCATATTCCTTTGCATATCAGGAACGGCACTTTTTTTCAGTATTACAGGATGGATAAAAGCACCTTTTGATTTGGCGTGGATTGCCGTTATACTTTGCGGAGTTCCTATAATACTTGAAACGATAATCGGACTTACAACGGAGTTTGATATAAAAGCGGATGTATTGGTGTCTCTTGCTCTTATCGCGGCTATCTGTATAAGAGAGGATTTTGCAGCGGGAGAGGTAGCCTTCATCATGCAACTTGGAGCATTACTTGAAGATATAACGGTTGCCAAGGCAAGAGCGGGTATAGAAAAGCTTGTGAAGCTTACACCTAAGACCGCCAGAATTATTGAAAACGGTATTGAAAGAATAACAGATGCGGACGATGTGAAAAAAGGTGAGATTATAAGAGTGTTGCCCGGTGAGAGTATACCTGTTGACGGTATTATAGTTTCAGGTACGACATCAATAGATCAGTCTGTAATGACAGGTGAGTCTGTACCGGTGGATAAGAGTGTCGGTGATGAGGTGGCAAGCGGTACAATAAATCAGTTCGGCGTATTTGAAATGAAAGCCACAAAGGTGGGAGAAGACAGCTTAATACAGAGGATGATAAAGCTTGTACAGTCTGCAGATGCAGGCAAGGCAAAGATTGTAGGTACTGCAGACAAATGGGCGACATGGATTGTAGTTGTGGCACTGTCGGCAGCGGCACTTACATGGCTTTTTACAGGACAGATAATAAGAGCGGTCACAATACTTGTAGTATTTTGCCCATGTGCATTTGTACTGGCTACACCGACAGCCATTATGGCGGCTATAGGTAATGCGACTAAGCACGGATTTTTGGTAAGAGAGGGAGATGCACTTGAGAGATTATCAAAGGTTGATACTGTCGCTTTTGACAAGACCGGAACGCTTACAAGGGGAAAGCTTAGCGTAACCGAGTATAAGAGCGTAGATAATGAGTTTTCGGATGAAGATATTTTCTTATATGCCTGTGCAGCGGAAGCATTTTCAGAGCATCCTATAGGAAAGGCGATTGTAAACTCATATAAGGAAAAGTTTTCAAACAGTATATACAAATGCGAAGATTTTAATATGACTGTAGGCAGAGGAGTTTCTTCTGTCATAAACGGCAAGAGAGTGATTGCAGGAAACAAAAAGCTTATGACTGACAATAAGATATCTGTATACTGTGCGGATACAAAAAAGTATGACAATCAAGGCTGTACTGTAATCTATATCGGAATAGACGGAAAGTTTGCAGGTTATGTGGTGCTTTCAGACACATTAAGAAGTGAAAGCAAAAATATGATTGACAGTCTGAATGAAATAGGGGTAAGTCCTGTTTTACTTACAGGGGATAATGTAAATGCAGCTACATCCATAGCAAATGCACTTAATATAGCCGAGCAGCTTGCGGAGTGTATGCCTGAGGATAAGTTAAACTTTATTGATAACAGAGAGAAATTAAAAGGTTCGGTTTGTATGATCGGTGACGGAGTCAATGATGCTCCTGCACTTAAGAGGGCTACTGTAGGTATTGCTATGGGCGGTATCGGAAGTGATATAGCTATAGAGGCTGCCGATATAGCACTTGTGGACGATGAGGTGAAGGAACTTCCACATCTGTTGTCACTGTCAAAGAAGATGATGAATACGATAAAGTTAAATATTTCGTTTTCAACGGGATTGAACTTTATTGCAATAGTGCTTGCAATTACAGGTATTCTAAATCCTATAGTGGGAGCGTTGGTACACAATGCAGGTTCTATAGCGGTTATAATAAATTCTTCACTTCTGCTTAGGTGGAAAGGTTATATATAGGAAGCAGGCGGTTCATTTTTGGACTGCCTTTTTTTTACGATTTAGTATATAATGATATGTGGTCAAAATTTAAATATTTATATGAGACCGATAACCAAATACTGTTATAAAGAGGATAAAATGAGCGAAAAAGAAAAGATGCTTGCAGGAAAGATATATGACCCTACAGATGAAGAGCTGACGATATTGAGGACAAAGGCACATAGACTTTCACAGCATTACAACACATTATTTGAAGATGATGATTTAAGGAATACTATTATAGATGAGCTGATATCAAGTAAAGGTGAGGAACTTTATTTACAAGGTCCTATTTATTTTGACTACGGTATCTTTACAAGCTTCGGCAAAAACTGTTATGCAAACTTCAACTTTACAGTGCTTGATGTATGCCCTGTGAATATAGGAAGTAATGTATTTTTCGGACCGAACTGCAGTCTTATGACACCTATGCATCCGTTAAGGTGGCAGGAGAGGAATATCAAGTTTAAGGACGATAAAACCGCCTATGACGATGAGTATGCAAAGCCTATAAATATAGGTGATAACTGCTGGATTGCCGCAAATGTAGTGATAACAGGCGGAGTGACAATAGGAGAGGGCTGTGTGATAGGAGCAGGAAGTGTGGTAACCAAGGATATACCTGCAAACAGTCTTGCGGCAGGAAATCCCTGCAAAGTTATCAGAGAGATAAATGAAAAAGACTCGATAAAATATAAAAAAGAATTATTTTGACAGATAGGAAATAAGATGAACAAAGAAATATTAAAAGAGTGGTCAATAGATATACTGGTAGATATTATTGCAGGTATATTTATGGGAATAGGAACTTACTGCTTTGCAGCAGCGTTCAAGTTTCCTATGGTGGGATTTACAGGTCTTGCACTGATACTGTATCAGCTTTTCGGATTACCTGTAGGTATCGGAACTATAGTCCTTAATATACCTTTTGCCATAATCTCATATAGGGAGATCGGAAGAAAGTTTTTATTAAAATCAATCAAGTCAATTGTTATAACATCAATCATGATTGATATTGTTGCAAAGTTTGTGCCGGCATATCAGGGAGAGTATATACTTGCAGCCATATGTACGGGAGTTATTTCCGCCACAGGCTACGCACTGATATTTATGAGAGATTCATCGACAGGCGGAGCGGATTTTATAATGGTGCTTATCCACCACTTCTTCCCGCATTTTTCACTTGGAAAGATAGCGCTTGTAATAGACTCCTGCATAATTGTGCTTGGAGTTGCACTTGTATCAAAGAATGTAAACAGTCTTATATACGGACTTATTATTGCATATCTTGTTGCTACGGTGCTTGATAAGGCGATGGACGGACTTACTGCAGGTAAGCTTATTATGATTATATGTGACAAGCCGAAGGATATGGCAAAGGAAATAGCAAGTCTTATAGACCGCGGTTCCACATATCTTAAGGCGGTGGGAAGTTATACAGATGAGGAGAGAGATGTGGTTATGTGCGCCTGCAGAGTAAAGGAAGTACATACAGTACGTCAGGCTGCAAAGAAATTGGACCCGAGATCATTTGTTATAATAATGGATTCAAATGAGGTTGCAGGAGAAGGATTCAGACATTTATAAGGTGAGATATGAATATTTTTGAAGAAAAGAAGATAAGAGTAGCGGACGCCGTATTGGCACTTGACCTTGACGGAACATTGACCAATTCAAAAAAGCAGGTAACTGAAAATACAAAGGCGGCCATAGACAAATTTATAGATGCGGGCGGAACCGTGGTACTTGCCTCAGGCAGACCTACATTCGGTGTAATGCCTGTAGCAAAGATATTGGAACTTGATAAAAAGGGCGGTTATATACTTTCATATAACGGCGGTTGTTTCTTGGATTGTAAGAATAATGAGCAGCTTTTTATGAAGGAATTGACACATGAGTACCTGCCGATACTTGAAAAACAGGCAAACGAGTTCGGCATCAACCTTATGACGTACAACGGTGACAAGGCATATGCACTTGATATAGATGAGCAGTATTATATGTTGGAGATTACCATCAATCATTTTATCAGAGTAAAGGCAAACCCTTTGACTCCGCAGATTACTTTCCCGATAATCAAATGTCTGATGACTGCGGACGGTGATTATCTTGCAAAGGTTGAAAAGGAAATGAAAAAATACTGGGAAGGCAAGTTAAATATTGTTCGTTCCGAGCCTTATTTCCTTGAGGTGACTGAAGTTGGCATAGATAAGGCGAGTACGCTTACAAGTATGGTAAAAAAGCTTGGAAAGAGTGTCGACAATCTGATTTGTTGCGGAGACGGATTCAACGACCTTTCAATGATAAAGGCGGCAGGTATAGGCGTGGCTATGTCAAACGCTCAAGACAAGGTAAGAGAAGCCGCAGACTACATCACAAAGTCAAATGACGAAGACGGCATCGTTAATGTGATAGAGAAGCTTTTTGAGTGGGAGAAATAGTAGGAAGGAGGAATCTGATTCCTCCTTTATTATTTTGTTGCGTTTCTTGATTCTCTTATATCTTTTAAGCATATGCAAAGATTTGAATACCGATTGAGTGAGTTTAAATCTTGTCTTATAAAACTCCACGATTCTTTGTAGTCGCCGCATACTGAAAAGTCGGAGTCAGATATGAAACTTAAAAATTCATCTAAGTTATCCTTATACTTACAGGCAAAAGTTAAGGCGTCTTTTTCTT
Source organism: uncultured Lachnoanaerobaculum sp. (assembly GCA_963518365.1). GTDB lineage: Bacteria > Bacillota > Clostridia > Lachnospirales > Lachnospiraceae > Lachnoanaerobaculum. The sequence continues at coordinate 10,550 of CAUQKD010000005.1, forward strand.
TATCTCTATTCGTACTGTTTAGTTTATTATACAGTACATGGTCAAGATTACATGACATATAGTATGCGTGATACGAGATGGTTGACCAAACCGTTTTTTGTGCTTGTAGACGATCCATATTAGCACTTTTGTTATGATTTCTATTTTTAATATCTGAAGGGTGCTTTGTCTCTATGCCGGTTAGCGAGTATAGAGGTCTATCAGTTACAGATTCATTTTCAATAATATAATTATCGCTTATATATGCTCCATCGGTGTCCATTATATGAATGACTTCCAGAAAGTCTTTCTTGGTAAAATGGTTGTTTTCGCAATATTGTTTTACAAGTTCGCAAACCTTAATAACTATATTTTTAGGATTGCTTTTATCATCAGATGTTATATCACCATGTGTTATTTCGACATGTACAGATTGTTTATCATAAAGTCTGCTAAAAATAACACCTAACGCTTCGTCATCAGACGGACCTTCTACAATAATAAAAACGATTTTCTTACGAGCCAATGATATCACCGACCTCTCTGAATGCAAGGGCTATTTCCGAGTTATTGGTTACATCATAAATTTCTTCATTCTGTTCACCAAGTACAATATCACGGAAGTAGAAATCTCTTAAGTTGTTATTTTCTTTTATATTAGATAATCTTATATATCTGTTGTCAGGATTTGTTGTTGTAAAGGCAATAAATCCACGGTCAATAGTTTCCAAAGGTCTTAGATTGTGCGATGTAAAAATAAGCTGTCCCTTACCTTTTTCCGATAATATTCGCAGCAGTTCTCCAAGTAAGTATTCAAAAATACCTGAGTCCAGTTCATCAATAGCTATAGTAATAGAAGATACATTATACATAACTATAAAAAGTTGGAGTATTGATATTATCTTTTTGATTCCCTCCGATTCATAGCATAAAGGAATTTGTTTATTATTTTTATTTGACATAAGTTGGAAAGAATGACTTTTAACACCGTCGGCAGACACAGTCAGACCCATGTCCATTATACCTATGGTAAGTCCCGGTACAATTTGTGTAAGTACCGTATTCATGTTCTTTATAATATCATTTATCATAATGAAGGTATCCTCAGGGACTTCACTTGGTCCGTTTAACTGTAATGCAAGGCTACCTACTGCGCCATTATTTCCGTTCTTGTATCTAAATGCAATAGGTAAAACATTCAGACTTAATACTCCGCTATTGGATGTTTCAATGATGAACAGTTCACAGTTGCCATAGTAAACCAATCGGTCCAAAATATATTTATGAAGAGAATATATACTGTCGGTTTCTTTTTCATCATTTTTCTTATTACGTAGATTTTGTAAAAATTCTCTTGAGAAAATAAATGATTGTGATGAGTTGGAGGTTAAAGCCTTCAAAAGTAATAAGTTTTTCTTTAATTCTTTATCCTTACCAAAGAGAAGCTCATATTTGCCGGCAGGTGAGAATATACCCTCTGAAGATGTGTCGATGAAGATACTTTTTCGCATTTTTAGAGTATCACTTGTAAATGAGTAGCTTATGACTTCATCATATATTTGAGCTTTTATTGTTGTGGCAGTATCACCTATAGGCATATTCGGTTCTACAATACTTTTGGCAGCTTTTAAGGAGAAGTCATAATAAACTTCATATGTTCCGTTATTACCTGCATCAATCTGAAAATGAAAATGAAATTTGGAACAATCTGAATTAACATTGATATAGTCGGCATATTTGTCGGGGACCTGCCTGCCACAAAGTAATAATTTCAAGATCTGAAAGGCGTCAATTAAAGCTGTCTTTCCGGATCCGTTCTGACCGTAAAGTCCGAGGATACTTGAGCTGAAGTTTTTCCTCTTATTTATTAGATTTAGAGATCCGTTATTAACATTTTTAAAATTTGTAATTTTAAAATCTACCATCCTAACTATGGATTCCATCATAGAATGCCTCCTGTTATGTGTATTTCTCTTCTTATGTAATAAGTATATCATAGCAGCCAAAAAAGTCAATTAAGCCAAGAGATAGATACTAAATGTATCAAAAATGCTGTTCATTATTTAACAATCAAAAATAAAACAAGATACACAAAAAATATAAGTGCTTACTGATATGATTAATGCTAACCTTTTTTAGAGATATAGTATATAATAGAACACAGTATGATGATATAGAAAAGATGAGGAAGGTATATATGAACAGAGGAAAAAGACCTAAGATAAAAATTACTATTACAGACAGAAGAGGAAAGATGGGTTGCCATAGAGGACACCATGTCGGAGAAGTGTTTGACTATGACGAGGACAGAGGAAAGATTTGTCCTATGGCAATGCACTGCGCTTTCCCGTATATAGATATTTTAAGATATGGCGGAAGTCTCCCCGGACAACCTGAGGGCTGTGCCGAATTTTGCTGCTCCGACGCGGATGTTATTTTAGTTTTTAAGGCGGAGATGGAAAAGTAACTGTTGGAGGTAGATATGGGTCAGGATAGATTTATACTAACAATAACAAAAGATGAAATTGTATCAACAGATAAGAGATTCACGATGTCTAACTTAGATTCAGGCTGTAACTATAGACCGGAAGATGTATATTTTGAGTCTGAAAACGGTGAGAAGATAAGAAGAAAACCAAATGCTAAGGAGAGTAATATAACTAATCGTACTTTGCCAAGATTAGTGTTTCAAATATTTGAAGAAAAAATAGAGAAGCTGTCGGAGTCTGAGAAAAAGAACTTTCCGATATATCGTCAAAATAATGGTGAATTGTTAAAAGGAATTTACAGCACCAAAGAAGATTTTATAAAAAATACAAAATTTGAACAATGTGTAGAATATAAAAGCAATAGCGGAGCGGTTTTTTTCTTATATTCATATTTTATATTTTCAACAATAATATTTGCAAAGGAATGTTTGCAGCGTTTTGGGAAAACGGGAGATAAATTTGTATTGGAATATATGGAAAAAGCAGAGCAGAAAAAAAATCAAATTTACAGTGAGAGTGTAGTAAATGAAATCAAGAATCCATACTCAAAGACATTGCTTACATCAAAGAATATTATATTTAGGGGTGCTCCGGGCACAGGAAAGTCATATTTGGCAAAGCAGATTGCAGCAGATATTGTAAGCGACGGAGCTACAGATAACTATACAGAGTTGACAGATGAACAGAAGAAACAGATTGAGTTTGTTCAGTTTCATCCAAGTTATGACTATTCGGATTTTGTTGAGGGACTAAGACCTAAGATGAATGAAGACGGGACTATGGGTTTTGAACTGTATGACGGAATATTTAAAAGCTTTACAGATAAGGCGAGGAGAAATTTTGAATCTTCTAAAAAGTCAAGAAAGGCTATTGAACAGGAGGCATCTGTACAAACGCAGATGAAAGCTTTCTTTGACAGTATAGAATATGGTGAAACTTCATTTAAGACAGTAACAGGAAATAAGTTCACTATATCTGATATTGATGAAGAAAAAAATCGTATTTATATTGAAATTCCGGGAAATAAAACAGCAAATAAGCTTGTTTTAAATATTGGTGAGATTAGATCCATGCTTGAATCAGGACTTGAATTTAATAAAATAAGTGATATTACAAATTTTTTCGGAAAACAGTTTGCTACACAGGGATATTCATATGATTTTGCATTGTTTAAAGAAATCAGGTCAAAACAAATCAAATTAAATGATGCAGATATGAATAGTGAGAAGTTAAAAAACTATATTTTTATAATAGATGAAATCAATCGTGGTGAGATATCAAAAATACTTGGAGAGTTATTTTTTACAATAGATCCGGGATATAGAGGGCCTGCAGGTTCTGTAGCTACACAGTACTCAAATATGCATGTAAATCAAGCAGAAAAGTTTTATATACCTGAGAATGTATATATAATAGGGACAATGAATGATATAGACAGGTCTGTAGAGCCTATAGATTTCGCAATGAGTATTATTTTCAGATTTATAGAAATAAAAGTAAAAGAAACTCAGTACATTCTTGACTTTTTAGGAGATAATGACTTAAAGAGTGAAGCCGTTAAAAAGATGGACAGTTTAAATGAAGAGATATTAAAGGTAGAAGACTTGAATGAAAATTATCAGATTGGTGCATCATATTTTTTAAAACTTAAGGAATTGAGTTTTGATGAGCTTTGGGAAGATTATATCAGACCTTTGCTGCATGAGTATGTACACGGATTATATAACGAAGAAGATATTATGCAAAGATTTAAAGCGGCATATTATGTATAGTTAGGACAGAGTAAAGCTTATGAACAGGCTGAATATAAAGGATAACCAATGTTTATCAAAAGAAAAGTTTATCGGAGTACAAGGTATTACAGCCGGAATTGCAAATAAAACATTAAGTCAGTTAGAAGAAAGCATATTTGTTTTTCCCGAATCTCTAAAATATACAAGAGATTTAGATAAAGATCAGATAATACTGAAGGAGTATAAAGACAGCTTTGCTACAGGCAATGTGATGGGCTATCTGGGTATAGAAAATGAATACTTGGAGATAGAGTCAAGATTCAGCATCGGTGATAAGGATTATTTTCTGCAATATTTACTTGAGAGAGTATTAGATATTCCGAATTTTGTAAGTTTGTCAACCGAGATAAGTAAAGATGAAAAACTTTTTATGCTGTTAGTTTTTTTATTCCCCTATTATTTAAAGAAAGCTATGAGAAAAGGTATATTCAAGAGTTATATTTGTAATGAGTACAATGATAAAAATATCAGGGGAAAGATTGATGTAGACAGGCATATAAAGGAGAACAGCCTATTTATTGGGAATATTGCATATACAAAGAGAGAATATTCATTTGATAATTATTTGACCGGACTTATTCGTCATACAATAGAATATATAAAGTCAAAGTCATATGGAAACAGGCTGTTAAGAAAAGTAAGAGAAGAGGTAAATATAATACTGAAGTCAAGCCACGGGTATTTGGATAAGGCATCTGTTATTGAAAAAAATCGACAAAAAACAGTGAGACATGCATACTATAGTGAGTACAGGGAGCTTCAAAAGTTATGTATACTTATTTTAAAAAAGGAAAAGTACAGTTTTGAGGGTTCAGGTAGAAAGATGTATGGGATTTTATTTGATGGTGCTTGGCTTTTTGAAGAGTATATTAATCTGCTTATAGGAGACAGTTTCTATCATCCGATGAACAAGGAGGGTATAGGTAAGCAGTATCTGTTTTCAGGTAATATTGGTATGGTTTATCCGGATTTTATAGGAAAAGATATTGAGAATAGGGTAATAGCAGATGCAAAGTATAAGCCTATAGATAATATAGGGAACAAAGATTATTTGCAGATGCTTGCATATATGTTGAGGTTTGATTCTAAAAGGGGAGTTTTTTTATATCCTGAATCTTTAGATAATAATATTAAGACTTTGACTGTAAACAGAGGTTTGACATATGAAGATAATGTTAAACAAAGAGATAACACATATGTATTAAAGTATGGACTTAAAGTCCCACAATATGCCGACAGTTACTCAGACTTTGTAGATAAGATTAAGGTTAATGAAGATAAATTAAAAAATTATATTTACAGCATATAAAATCGGAAAGGTACTTATGTTAGGTAAAACACATTTTTCAGTCGGTATGGCGGCAGGTCTTGTTGTATGTAGACCGCAAAGTCTGTCAATGCTTGTTGCAGGTACTGCAATAGCGGGATTTGGAGGAATTATCAGTGATATAGATGTCGGAACGTCGGATGCACATAATAAGGTTGAACATATTATCGGATTGGCAGGACTTAGTATCTTTGGGGTAGTGGTGGCAGACGCCTTATTTCATGTAGGTATTTATAACAGATTGATGGCAGACAGCAATATTGCACGTATTATCGTGGGAGTGTTGGCGTTTTTGGGTATATGTGCATTCGGAATGAGGCAACCGCACAGGTCGTTCATGCATTCATTTTTGGCGCTGCTTGGTCTTGACTTTTTTACTTATATTATCTTTCCTGATATTACTCAGTACTTCTTTGTAGGCTTCATATCACATATGGTGATTGATGCTTTCAACGGAAAGAGAGAAAAGATATTTTGGCCTTTAGGTAAAGGCTTTGCGCTGCGTCTGTGTAAGGCGGACGGACTTGTAAATAAGCTTATGTTTCATATATCAAATATTGCGGTATTTTTGCTCATACTTACATCAAGACCGGTGCAAACTACAGCAATGCATATATTTAGGGTAATACATAGATAATAAAGACATCCGAAGCGGTGTCTTTTTATTTTGCAAGTAGAAGGTATTTTTAACGTACAGCTTCTTTTGTATAATGCAGTTATAAGAAGATATGATAAAAGTTGTGAGGTAGAGTATGTGGAAAGAGAAAAAAATACAGAGATTTGAGTTATAGGAGGGATTATGGGAAAAGTTTATCTGAAAACAAGATACGACAGCGGGATGAATATGCTCATTCTACATAGCTACAATATTGCAAACGCTATGTATGGTTTTAGGGAGCTTGGGGCAGAGATAGTTCCGTATCAAAAGATAGATGAGATATATGACAATGTTAGAAGAGAAGATATTGTCTTAGATTATATTGACCAATATAAAAGTATATTTTTAAAATTCGGTATTGTACCGGATGTTCCGGACTATCCGGATATTCTAAGGCCTTTTCTTGGCAGAAATATTTGGAAAGATACTATAGACAGTATCTCGTCTAATGAAGAAAAGTGGTCGGCAGGATATTTTGTAAAGCCTCTAAGGGGGAAGGCCTTTGTAGGAAAGACAATAAGCAGTATATCTGATTTGGTAGGATGTGGAAACTGTTATGAAAATTATGAGGTGCTTGTAAGTGAGCCGCTTGATATATGTGCAGAGTGGAGATGCTTTATTACATACGATAGGATTGTAGATGTCAGACCGTATGGAGTACTGCTTGATTCTAAAAGAAAAAGCTATATGTATCATTACGATGAGAAAGTTTTGGAGGCTATGTTGGAATTATTCAACAAATGGGAGGAAAGACCGGCGGCCTGCAGTATGGACATATGCGTTACAAAAGACAATAAGACATTATTGGTAGAGCTTAATGATGCATATTCGCTTGGTTGCTATGGGTTGGCCGGTATATATTATGCAAAGCTGATTTCGGCAAGGTGGAGTCAGTTAACGGGTGCAAAAGATGAGTATCGCTTTTAAATGAGGAATAATAATGAAAATAATAATTACCGATTCGGGATTATTTTGGAATCCTTGGAATCCTGTTTTGAAAAAGTATAAAGACTTGGTTACGGTGGTATGGCTTAGTGGGGCGAATACTACTGGTGAGTATAACAGCTTTATCTGCCCGCAAAAATACTTTGGACTTGGTATGAGTATGGGAGTGGGCAGCATTGTATATAAGAACCTCGAGTCGGAGCTTGACAGGCTGCTTCAGATGATTGGAGTTTATGAAGATGTATTGTTTTTGACAGATAACAGCATAGAAAGTTTATATCCGTATTTGGTAATAAAAAATAACAGTTGTCGTGTGAATTTGCACCTTTTGGCAAGTCCGGCATGGTATTTTGAGGGTGAAAAAAAGGTTCAGGTGCATAATGAGTTACTGTCGGATTTATCAAAACTAAAATCCGTTTGCTATGTTGATACCACAAAATACATATATAACAGATCTAAGAGTATGGAAGATACACTTGCGCAAATAGGAGCATACTACGATGAGTTACTACCTATATTGATAGAGGAAATACCGAAGATAGAAGAGGCATCTTACTTTGATTTATCTTCAAGAAAATATATACCTCTGGATAAGGGAGTTGGTGTACGGAATATTCTTCAGAAAATCAGAGATAATAATATAGAATCGAAAGACAGATATAAAATGGAAGGTGAGGCACCTGTCAGATTGTTTTTTGATGATAAAATAGACAGATTGACGGCAAGGATAGACGGAAAGGAAATATGCGATATGTTACGTAACTACAGAAATCAGCTTGCCGCTATGAACAATATAGAATTTAGCAGTGAGGAATGCAGCCATGTAGGACCATGTGCAGGTACCTGTGATAAATGTGATGAGGAAGCGGAGTATTTACGCGATGAGCTTTCAAAGATACCTAAGGAAAAACAAAAAATACCGAGATTTGAGCTGTAGGAGGGATTATGCTTGATGAGATTATGTCGATTTCGAGACTGAGAATGGGTACGGACGGAAAAGGAGTATCAACCTTGGTAGCATTTTTTGACTGCCCGTTAAAGTGTAAATACTGTATAAATGAAGGCTGTCACAGGACAAAGCAACAACTTGAGGTTGTAAAGTATCCGCAGTTTGCTCCTAATGAAGTAATAGACATACTGAAGAAAGATGAAATATATTATCTTATGAGCGGAGGCGGAATGGTCTTTGGCGGAGGTGAACCGCTGCTGCATTCAAAATTTATACATAAAATATGTACTCAGGCAGACAGCAGGTGGGCAAGGAGAATAGAAACTTCACTCAATGTGCCTTGGGATTATATAAAACCTGTACTTTATGATATGGACGAGTGGATTATAGACATAAAGGATATCAATGATGATATATATAAAAAGTATACAGGTATAAGCAATCAAAATATGCTAAAGAATCTGCTTAGGCTTGGAAATAAGATTTCAACAGAGAAAATACATATAAGAGTACCGAGAATATCAGGTTATAATTGTGCATACGATGTGGAAAAATCTGTAGAGTGGATAAGAGAAAATATGGCAATAGAACCTGAGGTATTTGAGTATAAGAAAATATAGTTTATACTGATATAGAACTGTGAAAGGAAATTATTAAAATGAGCAGAAAATCTGAGATAGAGCTGACAAATATGTGCCTAATATGTGACGGTAATAAGGTGCTTGTACAGGAAAAGGTGGGAACAAATGGACTTGTGTTTCCGGGAGGTCATGTGGAAGAAGGGGAGTCGCTACTTGAATCGGTAGTCAGAGAGATGAAAGAGGAGACGGGTCTTACTATAGAAAATCCCAAAGTTTGCGGCTTTAAGGATTGGATACAGGAAGACGGAACAAGGTATATTGTACTGTTGTATAAAACACATAAGTTTACCGGAGAGTTGAAATCTTCCAATGAAGGCCGTGTCTTTTGGATAGACAGAGCCGAAATTAACAGTGTCAATCTTATTTGGAATATGAAAGAATTGTTGGAAATATTTGATACGGATTTATACAGTGAATTCTTCTTTAAAATAAAGGACGGCAAGTACAAGGGTGAGCTGCTGTGATGATAGCTATCGGTTAGGTTATACTTGACCGATATTTTTATTATCATTATAATATAATGTATATACATTATATTATAATATACATACAAAGAGGTAAATCATGGAAAACATGGGAATAGTACAAGCGAGAACTCCTGAAGCTTTGAAGGAGAATGCAAATCATATATTAGAGAAGCTTGGTTTAAATATGTCAACATATATAAATATGGCATTAAATCAACTGGTAATCCAAGAAGGTATTCCTTTTCAGGTCAAATTATCAAACGGTCCATATACAGATAGTGAAAAAATAGATGAGGTAGCGGCAACACTTCGTATTGAAGGCATGGAACTTAACGAAAAAGATATAGAGATGTTAAGAGATATAAAAAAAGGAAATTTGAGTTTTACAAAAGCACGAGAAAAAATATTAAATGAGGTATAGTATGTCTGATACAGTATACTGCTATCCAAATTCAAATGTTTTAATCAATAAGCTCGGCATATCGGTTAGGTTAAACTTATAAAAAATAATTGACAATACAGTTATTATATGTAATACTGTATCGGCAAGGTTAGGAATTGCTAACTTATATTTATTTTATGGAGGATTTATGAGAAAGAGATATCTAACTATATTGGCACCGGCAGCATTGGCACTTATGATAACAGGATGTGGAAAAGCGGCAGATACATCCTCATCAGCAGAAAGTACTTCGGCACAGACTGAGAGTAAGTCTGAAGCAAGCGCTGAGAGCAAGACTGACATCGGCAATAAGGACTATGTATATGCAAAGATAAATATTCCATATGCAGACTATTACTACGGTGAGATTAACGATATAGCACCTGAGGCAGACCCGGCAAAGCTTACACCGAAGCTTGATGCACCGGATGCGGCTACAAGTATAAGAAATGAAGGCAATTACGATGCTGTAAGTTCAGCTACAAATAAGAAAGCGGCAAAGTATACAAGTGCGGTTTCAGAAGTTGAAGGCGAAGGTTCAAAAATTACCGGAGTAACAGAGGTGAATGTAGCTATTTCAAAATCTCTTTATGAGGCGGCTAAGAAGGCAATAGAGGAAAAGAAAGAGTCTACAAATCCTTTACTTACATTTGTAGGTGAGATGACAGAGACAACAGATACTACACCTGCAGAGTACAAAGTGCTTAATTCGGACGGAACATTCTCAAAGACAGTCGGAAACACTGTAAAGAATGATTCAAAGGCTGAAATAACCACCACATCAAAGTACGGAAACTATGAGATAGATATAAAGGATTTGGAACTTGAAGTAGGCAATGTACAGGGTGTTGTAATGGAGACCAAGGAAGGTAAGAGGTATGGTCTTGAGCACCTTCAGAATATTTGGCTTACACCGTCAGAGCTTGCATTTGCAGCTGCACCGTTTACAGAGAACCATGGAAATGTTCAGTCATACCTTCGTTATCAGGATATTCCGGGACAGACAATCTCAAAGATTACATATCTGTTAAAGGACGCAGACGATATAGAGATAGATACAGATCTTTTCTGTAAGCTTTTGGCACCTGAAAACTACAGTATACAGGGCGATGAGAGTGCAAACTACAGCAAAGACGGTACACAGATTCACTATACAGTAACATCGGACGACAGTAAGTATGCTTTAGGAAGAATTGTATCAAGAAATAAAGATGTTGATATAGCAAATGTAAAGGATGAGAACGGAACACTTAATCTGCCTAAGGAAGTTGTACCGGGTAAGTATCAGTTCATCTTTACAAATGACAAGTATGCGGATTTGAGCTTTACAGCTACAATCAACTCAGGTCTTACAGCAGATAAGTTCCACTTTGAGAACAACGCACTTAAGCTTGATGAAAATGAAGCAGGACTTACATTAAAAGAATACTTGAATGCTACCACATCTGCAAAGGTAAATGATACAGAGTATAAGGGCGGCAAGGGAAGAAAGTTCGGAAAAGTGGCATTCAATGAAGACGGAAGCATAAATTTGGATGCAAAATACAGCAATGACGGTAAGGATGAGCCTGTGTTCAAGGATGCGGGAACATATAAGATTGAGCTCAGTGCCGACGGATATCCTGACTTGACATTTGAGGTAACAAAGTAATGAGACTTATCGCATGTCTGATAACAGTATTGGTCTTTTTCTACCTCTTAGAAAAACCTATAAAAAAACATGCAACATTATTTTATATAGCGACGATTATAATAAGTGTCCTGTCTGTATTGGCACCGAAGAAGGGATTACCGTTTGTAATTGATTATCTTGTAAAAAATATATTGGCGAGAGGCACCTTGGCGGGTGCCCTCTTTATCCTGGTTATGGTGGCTTCGGTATGTCCTGCGGCAAAGCTTAGAGGACTGTTACTACGTACCAGAGGTGAGATGGCAATTATAGCGGCACTTCTTACACTTATCCACAATATATCATACGGTAAGTACTACTTTGTAGCTTTGTTTACAAAGATTTCGGATCTGGATGCACCGAGAATATTTGCAGCAGTATTGTCACTGGTTATGATTGTACTTTTGATTCCTCTTACTTTAACATCATTTATGGTTATCAGAAAGAAGATGAACCCTAAGAAGTGGAAGTCATTACAAAGGCTTTCGTACTTGTTTTACGGACTTTTGTTTATACATATATCAATGATATTCAGTATATCCATAGCAAAGGGACATCTAAGCACTTTATTTGACCTTACAGTATATGCGATTATATACATCGCCTATCTTATATGCAGAGCAAAGAAGTATGAGAAACAAAGAATACTGTGTATCATTTTCATGGTTTTGATCTGTGCACTGTATATACCTATTGCCTTAATGGGCTTCAAAGATTCAAAGACTCAAAAAGAGAATGTGACTACAGAAGAGAATGTAAGTACAAAAGCAAGCTCGGATGCAGCCTATAAGGACGGAACTTATGAAGGCAGTGCCACAGGATACAGCGGTCAGATGATTGTTTCGGTTACAGTCTCAGGCGGTAAGATAACTGAAATAAATATAGTTGATACAGGAGATGATGAGGAGTATCTGATAGATGCCAAGGATGTCATCCCACAGATTATAGAAAAACAATCCACAGAAGTGGATGCTGTAAGCGGAGCGACACACAGCTCCAAAGGTATCATAAATGCAGTAGCAAAAGCGCTTGAGAGTGCAAAAGAATAAAATCAAAGTCTCGGGAAACCGGGACTTTTTTTGTTGCCATGCACTTGTATAATATATATCTTTTGCTATACTTATTTTAGATATCATATAAAACTCGGTGCTTACATGCATATGAGTTAAAATACTTATATACCTTTTTGTTTTATTTTTTAGTTGTTCTATTTTACTTAGGGGGAGCATTATGGAGTTTGAGGAGAAGAAAAAGAGCAAAAAGAAATTATTTATAGTGTCCATAATAATATTGTTGGCGGTCGGTCTGTTCGCATACTTTGACAGAGAAAAGTTTTGCTGGGCATTACTCATTATCGGTTGTATAGCATATAGTGAATGGGGTATTAAATTTGTAAAGAAAAAGTTGGATAAAATCGATAAAGAAGGATATATGTTGACCGAAGCTGTGGCAGTTTTTATATGTCTTGTAATACACCTTGTAGGTATTGCCGCCTTTCATCGGATGTATGAGGAAAAAGGAAAGAGAGAGATTGAAGATATCAAGTCACATTATGATATGGCAGTACCGACATATGGCATAAGTATAATTGAAGGAGAAGGAATGGAAGAAGCTTTAGGGGAAAAACATTATTCAGAATTCTATTTAATGCAACATCCGGGTAAAAATAAAGAATGGGCAGACGAGGTTAACAAATGCTTGGATGATATTGTCGGAGACAGAAAAAATCAATAAGATATAAAAAGAAATAATTATAAAATCGCTTTAAGTTTTACAGTTTTTTACTTAGGGGGAGCATTATGGAGTTCAAGAAGAAGAAAAAGAGCAAAAAGAAATTATTCATAGTGTCCATAATATTGTTTGCGGTCGGTGTATTTGCATATTTTAATAAAGAGAAGGTCTGTTGGGCTTTATTTATTATCGGCGGTATGTTATTTAGTAACAATGGAATGACA